>NZ_JBFBDO010000004.1:0-181424 GCF_040683335.1 Kitasatospora sp. NPDC093806 | reverse complement strand
GGTTACATTCCGAACCCGGAAGCTAAGCCTCACAGCGCCGATGGTACTGCAGGGGGGACCCTGTGGGAGAGTAGGACGCCGCCGAACAATCATTCCAAAAAGACCCCCTCCCGTTCGGGAGGGGGTCTTTTTGCGTTAACGTCTCCCCATGCAGAACCTGACCCTGACCTGGCAGTCCGCCGGGGGTGCCGCCGTCGTCCTCTACGGGGGCGCGTACGCGGCGGCCCGGGCCCGGCGGGCTGGTGTGTCGGCGGTTCTGCGGGAGGCCGGCACCCTGCTGGCGCTGTTCGCGCTCTGGCAGCTGGTCGGCAGCCTCTCCCTGATGAGCACCGAGCACGCGCTGGACCGGGCGCGCTGGATCCACCGGACGGAACTGGCGGTCGGTCTGCCGGACGAGGCGTCCTGGCAGGCCGCGGTGACGCCGTGGCCGGTGCTGGTGAAGCTGGCGAACTACTACTACGCGTCGATGCACTTCACGGTGATGATCGCGGTGCTGCTCTGGGTCTTCCTGCGGCACCGCGAGCGCTACCCGTGGGTGCGGACCACGGTGGTCGTCACGACGGCGGTCTGCCTGGCCGTCCAGTTCATCCCGGTGGCGCCGCCCCGGATGCTGCCGGAGAACGGGTTCGTCGACGTCGCGGCGGAGTACGGGCAGTCGGTGTACGGGGGCGCGGTCGGCGGGATGGTGAAGGCGGCCCAGCTGTCGGCGATGCCCTCGGTGCATGTGGCCTGGTGCGTGCTGGCGGCGGTTGCCGTGATCCGGGTGTCGACGAGCTCGCTGCGCTGGCTGATGGTGCTGCACCCGGTGCTGACGATCGCGGTGGTGGTGGTCACGGCCAACCACTTCTGGGCGGACGGGCTGGTCGCGGTGGTGATCCTGCTGCTGGCGTACGCGGCGCAGGCCTGGTTCGGGCGCTGGCGGGACCGGCACGCGGGGCCCGCCCGGCCGGTGGCGGGGCGGGCACGGGTGGGCGCCGGCCGCTGAGGGCGGCGCGGCGCCGGCGGGACATGCCGGTGGGCCGGGCCCCGTGGGGGGAGGGTCCGGCCCACCGGCGCACCCGCCGTTACTTGACCGGCAGGGCGTCGCGGCCCCACGCGCTGTTGGTCAGCGACGCGGTGGCCCAGTACCAGGCCGCCAGCCCGGAGGCCGCGGCGATCCAGCCGGCTGCCTTGGCGAGGCCGCCGGAGGTGTTGAAGGTGGCGATCGCGGACAGCAGCAGGGAGACGGTCAGCAGGCCGTAGACGGCCCGGCTGAACAGGCCGGAATTCCAGCTGGCCGCGGTCAGGGTGAGGGCGAGCAGGGCCCACAGGAGCAGGAACAGGCCGGCCGCGTTCTTGCCGACGCCGGAGGCCGTGGACCAGGTGGCCCAGAAGGCGCCGAGGCTGGTGAAGGCGGTGCCGGTGAAGCCCTCGCCGCCGCGGAACTGCCAGAGGCCCGCGACGAACAGGGTGAGGCCGCCGACGACGTGGGCGAGCCGGGCCGAGTCCCCGACCGCGGTGCCACTGAGGATTCCGGTGGAGAGGAGACCGTAGGCGAGGAGGGTCAGGCCGAGTGCGAGGTAACCGAGGTTACCCGCGTCGGCGCCGGTGGAGCGGGCGTTCAGTGCCCCGGTAGCTTCATTGCTCACCGGAGGCTCCTTTCACTCTTGGCGCGCGCAGGGCGCAGTGAACGCGGGTGAGTGTCGATGAGGTGAATGCGCGCGACCGCGCCGAGGGCGCACGGCTGGAGCGTGCGACGGCTGCGGTCAGAATGCTGGGCCAGCGGGAGAACCGCTGGTCACGTCCCCGCCGGGGGATTCCCCGGTGAAGTCGGTGTACCCAGGGTGAGCGGCTTGTACCCTTGTGAATCGCACATTTTGTGGCGTCGTCGGCTGAGGAACGTTCAGGGATCGACAGCGACAGCGGTGCTCAGGCGGTGCGCTGGGTCGGGACCCGCAGGGTGAGGATCGCCATGTCGTCGGACGGCGGCTCCGGGGCGAACCGCTCGACCGCCCGCTGGACCCGCAGGGCGACCGCGCCCGCGGTGAGCCCGGTGCAGCCGGTGAGCACCTCGGCGAGGCCGTCGTCGCCCAGCATCCGGCGGCCCTCGCGGCGTTCGGTGACGCCGTCGGTGACGCAGAGCAGGACCTCGCCGGGGGCGAGCACCAGGCGTTCGGCGGTGAGGTCGAGGTCGTCCATGACGCCGAGCAGCGGCTGCGGGGTGGCGGCCCGGTCGACCCGGCCGTCGGTGCGCAGCCGCAGCGGCAGCGGGTGGCCGGCGCAGACCAGCGAGAGTTCGGTGCTGCCGTCGGGTCGGGGCGTCAGCTCGCCGTACAGCAGGGTGAGGAAGCGGCTGCGCGAACCCTCGTCCAGGATGGCGGCGTTGAGCCGGCGGAGGACCTGCGGGGCGTCCAGGCCCTCGCGGGCGAGCAGGCGCAGCGAGTGCCGGGCGAGGCCGGTGACGGAGGCGGCCTCCGGGCCGGTGCCGCAGACGTCGCCGATGGCGAAGCCGTAGGTGCCCTCGCGGATCGGGAAGAGGTCGTAGAAGTCGCCGCCGACCTCGTTGCCCTCGCCGGCGGCCTGGTAGTAGACGTCCACCTCGACGCCCGGGATGTCGGGCAACTCCGGTGGCAGCAGGCTGCGTTGCAGGGCCTGGCTGGTGGCGGTGCGCTCGGAGTAGAGGCGCGAGTTGTCGAGCGCGAGGGCGGCCCGGCGGGAGAGGTCCTCGGCGAGTTCGAGGACCTCCTGGCGGAACCGGATGCCGGCCGGGGTGCCGAGGGCGAGCAGGCCGATGACCCGGTTGCGGGCGGTCAGCGGCAGGACGACGGTCTCGCCGAGCAGCCCGGTCAGTCCCGGGCCGTCGGCGAGGCCGGTGCCGTGGGCGGCGTCGGCCGGGGCGGTCCAGAACCGGGCGCCGTGGGTGGGGCCGGTGTCCGGTGCGGGGGTCTTGTCGAGCAGGGCGCGCAGCGGGTCGATGCGGTCCTCGTCCTCGTGCAGGACGAAGGCGAGCGAGGCCGGGGCGCCGTGGTCGCCGTTGGTGTAGACGGCGCACCAGGAGGCGAGGGTGGGGACGGCCATCTGCGCCATCAGGGCCAGCGTCTGCTCGTGTTCGAGGGTGCCGGCCAGCAGGTCGGAGGCCTCGACGAGGAAGGAGAGCGAGCCGCGGCGGAGCTGTTCGAGTTCGGTGAGCCGGGTGGACTCGACGGCCAGGGCGAGCCGGTCGGCGGCGGACTGCAGGCGCAGCGCGTCCTCGTTGTCGTAGCGGCCGGGGGCGGCGGTGGCGACGCCGAGCGAGCCGATCAGCCGGCCCTCGACCTTGAGCGGGACGGTGAGCAGCGAGCGGACGCCGCTGCCGTCGAGGACGGGCAGGCCGGTGGGCCGGGTGGCGAGGTCCTCGTGGACGGAGGGGAGGCGCGGCGAGTCGTAGCGGTTGCCGGTGTCGACCGGGAAGCGGGTGTGCCGGCGGTGGGCGGCGGGCAGGCCGGTG
The DNA here is from genome assembly GCF_040683335.1 of Kitasatospora sp. NPDC093806. Classification (NCBI taxonomy): domain Bacteria; kingdom Bacillati; phylum Actinomycetota; class Actinomycetes; order Kitasatosporales; family Streptomycetaceae; genus Kitasatospora; species Kitasatospora sp. NPDC093806. The sequence goes on along the minus strand of NZ_JBFBDO010000004.1, from coordinate 177,958 downwards.
GCGGCGCGGACCTCGAACTCGGCCTCGTCGTCGGTGGTGAGCAGCAGGTAGGCGGCGTCGCCGTCGAGCAGGTCGCGGGCGCGTTCGACGGTGTGCTGGAGCAGGGTGTCGAGGTCCTCGGCGGTGCCGAGGCCGGCCAGCAGGTCGAGCCGGAGGCTCTCGGCCTTCTCGCCGGGCAGGGCGCGGGCGGGGGAGCGCAGGACGGCGCGCTGGTCGTCGGGGACGAGCAGGCAGAGCGTGGACGGGGTGCCGTCGGTGTCCCGCAGCCGGACCTGGACGCCGTAGACGTCGACGGCGGTGCCGTCGGCGCGGCGCAGCGCGTAGCCGCCCTCCCAGCGGGCGAGCCGCAGGGTGGCGGCGAGGCCGAGGCCGGTGTCGGGGGTGTGCGGCCAGAGCGCGAGGTCGGCCCAGGGGTGGCCGAGGACGGCGGCGGCGGGGTGCTGGAAGAGCGCCTCGGCGTCGGGGTTCCAGGCGAGGACGCGGCCGTCGTCGTCGAGCTGGACGACGGCGACGTGCACCGGGCCGCTGCTGCGGGGCAGCTCGCCGCCGGGGGTGGCGGGGAGGGCGTAGCGGGTGCCGGCGACGTGGGCGGGCAGGGTGAGCCGGAACCAGACGGTCTTGCGGCCGGAGCCGTACTCGACGCCCCAGCGTTCGGCGAGGGCGGCGCACATCAGCAGGCCGCGGCCGCCTTCGCCGTCGGGGTCGGCGTAGTGGTCGGAGGAGGTGGTGGGGACGTCGGCGAAGCTGGGCAGGCCGCGTTCCGGGTGGTGGTCGGTGACCTCGATCCGGACGGTGCCGTCCTCGCGCAGGCAGCAGACCTCGGCGGCGGTGCCGGCGTGCACGACCGCGTTGGTGACGAGTTCGCTGACCAGGACGACGGCGTCGTCGACCACCTCGGGCAGGCCCCAGCCCAGCAGGGCGTCCCGGACGAAGGAGCGGGCGGCGGCGGCCGACCGGCCTACGGGTTCGAAGGTGGCGGCTGCGCGCGCGGTGACCACGTTGCCACGTCTCCTCTGCTCTGGCCCTGGCTGTCCGGGGTGCGGCGTCGACTCCCGGTGCGCGCCGGCGGGGGTGGGCGGCGGCGCTGGGGCGGGTCGTGGCCCGGTGCAGCGCTCCACCCTACTTTCCGCTTGGTTCCCCGTGGGGGCGGGGCGCCGAAACAGGCACCGGAGGGTGATTCTGCCCACCTGTTTCCCGAGGCCCGGTACCAACCGAGCGCAACTGCTCTTATACCGGGCGCGAGTGCTGTCAGACTGGGGGGTCCGCGATGTCCGGTCCGCGCAGTACGGTCGTTGTGGGTTCCCGGTGGGCCGTGTGGGTCGCCGGGCACCGGACAGTTCACGATCTGGGAGGGGCCCGTTGAGTTCGGCCACCAAGGACGCAACCGGTACGACGCCGCCCGCTCAGCGTGGCGGGCGCCCCGGGGCCGCGCCGCGGAGCGCGGCCGGTCGGCGTGCCAACCACAGCCGCTCCGCCGAGCCGGCCGAGCTGCGCAAGCTGCTGGCCGCGCTGACGGCGATGCGGGACGGAAACTTCCGGCGCCGGTTGACGGTGCCGGGGGACGGTCCGCTGGCGGAGATCGCCGCGGTGTTCAACGAGGTCGCCGAGCGCAACCAGCACCTGACGGGTGAGCTGGCCCGGGTGCGGCGGGCGGTGGGCCGCGAGGGCCGGCTGAACGAGCGGCTGGAGACCGGGGCCGGCGAGGGCGCCTGGATGGCGGCGGTCGACAACTGCAACGCGCTGATCGACGACCTGGCGCGGCCGATGGCCGAGGTGGGCCGGGTGCTGGCGTCGATCGCCGAGGGCGACCTGGATCAGCGGATGGAGCTGCGGTCGCTGCACAGCAACGGGGTGAGCCACCCGCTGCGCGGCGAGTACCTGAAGATCGGCCGGACCGTCAACGGGCTGGTGGACCAGCTGTCGGAGTTCACCGACGAGGTGACCCGGGTGGCCCGGGAGGTGGGCACCGAGGGCAAGCTGGGCGGCCAGGCGAAGGTGCGCAGCGTGTCCGGCAGCTGGAAGGACCTGGCGGACTCGGTCAACACGATGGCCGGCCGGCTGACCGCGCAGGTGCGCAACATCGCGCAGGTGACCACGGCGGTCGCCAAGGGCGACCTGTCCCGCAAGGTGACGGTCGAGGTGGCCGGCGAGATGCTGGAGCTGAAGAACACCGTCAACACGATGGTGGACCAGCTGAACGGCTTCGCGGCGCAGGTGACCCGGGTGGCCCGGGACGTGGGCACGGAGGGCCGGCTCGGCGGGCAGGCGCAGGTGCCGGGCGTCGCCGGGGTCTGGCGGGACCTCACCGATTCGGTGAACTTCATGGCCGACAACCTGACCGGCCAGGTCCGCAGCATCGCCCAGGTGACGACGGCGGTGGCGCGCGGCGACCTCTCGCAGAAGATCGAGGTGGACGCCCGGGGCGAGATGCTGGAGCTGAAGAGCACCATCAACACGATGGTCGATCAGCTCTCCGGCTTCGCCGAGCAGGTGACCCGGGTGGCCCGTCAGGTGGGGACCGAGGGGCGGCTGGGCGGCCAGGCGCAGGTGCCGGGCGCGGCCGGGGTCTGGCGGGACCTCACCGACAACGTCAACTTCATGGCGAACAACCTCACCGACCAGGTGCGCAACATCGCGCAGGTGACCACGGCGGTCGCCCGGGGCGATCTGTCGCAGAAGATCCAGGTGGACGCGCGCGGGGAGATCCTGGAGCTGAAGAACACCATCAACACGATGGTGGACCAGCTGTCGGCGTTCGCGGACGAGGTGACCCGGGTGGCCCGGGACGTCGGCACCGAGGGCATCCTCGGCGGGCAGGCGAGCGTGCCCGGGGTGTCCGGGACGTGGAAGGACCTGACCAACAGCGTCAACCTGATGGCCAACAACCTGACCAGCCAGGTCCGCAACATCGCCGAGGTGACCACGGCGGTGGCCCGCGGCGACGTCTCGAAGAAGATCACCGTGGACGCCCGGGGCGAGATCCTGGAGCTGGTCACCACCGTGAACACGATGGTCGACCAGCTGTCGGCGTTCGCCGACGAGGTGACCCGGGTGGCGCGCGAGGTGGGCACCGAGGGGATCCTGGGCGGTCAGGCGCGGGTGCGCGGGGTGTCGGGCATCTGGAAGGACCTGACCGACAACGTCAACTTCATGGCGTCGAACCTGACCGGCCAGGTGCGCAACATCGCCGAGGTGGCGACCGCGGTGGCCAGCGGCGACCTCTCCAAGAAGATCAGCATCGAGGCGCAGGGCGAGGTCGCGGCGCTGGCCGGGACGCTCAACACGATGGTGGACCAGCTGTCCGCGTTCGCGGTCGAGGTGACCCGGGTGGCCCGCGAGGTGGGCACCGACGGCACGCTGGGCGGTCAGGCGAACGTGCCGGGCGTGGCCGGGATCTGGAAGGACCTGACCGACAACGTCAACCTGATGGCCAACAACTTGACCGGTCAGGTGCGGAACATCGCGCTGGTGATCACGGCGGTGGCCCGCGGTGACCTGTCGCAGAAGATCGACGTCGACGCGCGCGGCGAGTTCCTGGAGCTGAAGACCAGCATCAACACCATGGTCGACCAGCTGTCCGGCTTCGCCGACGAGGTCACCCGGGTGGCCCGCGAGGTGGGCACCGACGGGCGGCTCGGCGGCCAGGCCCGGGTGCCCGGCGTGGACGGCACCTGGCAGGACCTCACCGAGTCCGTCAACGAGCTGGCCAACAACCTGACCCGGCAGGTGCGCGCGATCGCGCAGGTCGCCACCGCCGTGACCAGGGGCGACCTGTCGCTGCGGATCGACGTGGACGCCGCCGGGGAGCTCGACGAGCTCAAGGACAACATCAACCAGATGATCGCCAACCTGCGCGAGACCACCCGCACCAACCAGGAGCAGGACTGGCTGAAGACCAACCTGGCGCGGATCTCCGGCCTGCTCCAGGGCCGCCGCGACCTGGAGGCGGTGGCCTCGCTGATCATGACCGAGCTCACCCCGGTGGTCTCGGCGCAGCACGGCGCGTTCTTCCTCGCCCAGCCGGCCGGCCGCACCGCCGAGCTGATCACCGAGGACGACGACGAGAACGACACCGTGCTGCGGCTGATCGGCAGCTACGGCTACCAGCGGCGGGCGATGCCGACCACCTTCCGCCCCGGCGAGTCGCTGATCGGGCAGGCCGCGGTGGAGAAGCGGGCGATCATCCTCAAGGAGGCGCCGCCCGGGTACCTGAAGATCGCCTCGGGGCTGGGCGAGGCCTCGCCGGCCCACATCGTGGTGCTGCCGGTGCTGTTCGAGGGCCGGCTGCTGGGCGTGATCGAGCTGGCCACCTTCAGCTCGTTCACCACCGTGGCGCTGGACTTCCTCAACCAGATCGCCGACCTGATCGGCGTCACCGTCAACACCATCAGCGTCAACACCAAGACCGAGGGCCTGCTGCTGGAGTCCCAGCGGCTGACCGCCGAGCTCTCGATGCGGTCCGCCGAGTTGGAGGCGCGGCAGGAGGAGCTGGAGCGCACCAACGAGGAGCTGCAGGAGAAGGCCGAGCAGCTGGCGCAGCAGAACCGGGACATCGAGATCAAGAACAGCGAGATCGAGGAGGCCCGGCAGGTGCTGGAGGAGCGGGCCGAGCAGCTCGCGCTGGCCTCCCGGTACAAGAGCGAGTTCCTCGCCAACATGTCGCACGAGCTGCGCACCCCGCTCAACTCGCTGCTGATCCTGGCCAAGCTGCTCTCCGACAACAACGAGGGCAATCTGTCGCCCAAGCAGGTCGAGTTCGCCGACACCATCCACGGCGCCGGTTCCGACCTGCTCCAGCTGATCAACGACATCCTCGACCTCTCCAAGGTGGAGGCCGGGAAGATGGACGTCCGGCCGGCCCGGATCGCCCTGGTCCAGCTGGTCGACTACGTCGAGGCGACCTTCCAGCCGGTCGCGCTGGACAAGAGCCTGGAGTTCGGCGTGCGGGTCTCGCCGGCCCTCCCGGTCACCCTGCACACCGACGAGCAGCGGCTCCAGCAGGTGCTGCGCAACCTGATCTCCAACGCGGTGAAGTTCACCGACACCGGTGCCGTCGACTTCTCGATCAGCCCGGCCGGGCCGGACGTGCCGCAGCACGTGCGCGAGCGGCTGCTGGAGGCGGGCGCGATCAAGGGCCCGGACGACCCGCTGATCGCCTTCGCGGTCTCCGACACCGGGATCGGCATCCCCGGCAACAAGCTGCGGGAGATCTTCGAGGCGTTCAAGCAGGCCGACGGCACCACCAGCCGCAAGTACGGCGGCACCGGCCTCGGGCTGTCGATCAGCCGGGAGATCGCCCGGCTGCTCGGCGGCGAGATCCACGCCGAGAGCGAGCTGGGCAAGGGCTCGACCTTCACCCTCTACCTGCCGCTGCGCAGCGAGGCCCCGGAGGCCCTGCCGCCGGCCGGGCCGAGCGCGCCGGCGCTGCGCGCCTCGGTCGGGGTGACCCCGCTGGGGACGCCGGTGCCGGTGGGGGAGAACCCGGCCGACCACTGGGCCCAGGAGGTGCGCGAGCTCGCCGAGGTCCGCCGCCGCGGGGCGGTCGAGCGGCGCCGGGCCGCGGCCCTGGACACCTCCGCCGGCCGGCCCGCCGAGGGGCGCCCGGTGGAGAGCGTGCCGGCGGTCCGCCCGATCGGGCGCCCGGACCTGCGGTTCGACGGCGAGCAGGTGCTGATCGTGGACGACGACGTGCGCAACGTCTTCGCCCTCACCAGCGTGCTGGAGCAGCACGGCCTGACCGTGCTGTACGCGGAGAACGGCCGCGAGGGCATCGAGATGCTGGAGCAGCACGAGAACGTGGCGCTGGTCCTGATGGACATCATGATGCCGGAGATGGACGGCTACGCGACCACCGAGGCGATCCGCCGGATGCCCCAGTTCGCCGGGCTGCCGATCATCGCGCTGACCGCCAAGGCGATGAAGGGCGACAAGGAGAAGTCCCTGGAGGCCGGGGCCACCGACCACATCACCAAGCCGGTGGAGACCGACCACCTGCTCTCGGTGATGCACGAGCGGCTCACCGGCCGGAAGCCGTAGCGCCTTCCCGGGCGGATTTCCGGGACCGTTCGAGCAGTTCTGCCCACCGGATGGCGGGGGCGTGAACCTCGGGGTACGCTCCGGGGTTCACGCCGGTGGGGCGGGCGGTTTGCTGGCGGGGAGGCCCGGGAACCGGGTAGGGTCACCGATCGTTGCGAACAGTGACCGGACGGCGACTCGCTGGTGAGCGTACGCCGGTGCACTGGATGCGTGCCGCTCCGGACCCAGACGCGACGGAGCGATGTGCCGGGCGAGGGGGTGCGGCTAGCATGACCGGGGTAGTGGTGGGCAGTACGCGGGTGCCTTCCCCAGGTAGGCAGGCGTCAGGAGGGCGCGTCGTGGTGCAGAAGGCGAAGATCCTCCTGGTCGACGACCGGCCGGAGAACCTGCTGGCGCTGGAGGCGATCCTCTCGGCGCTGGACCAGACCCTGGTCCGGGCGGCCTCCGGTGAGGAGGCGCTCAAGGCGCTGCTCACCGACGACTTCGCGGTGATCCTGCTGGACGTCCAGATGCCGGGGATGGACGGTTTCGAGACCGCCGCCCACATCAAGCGGCGCGAGCGCACCCGGGACATCCCGATCATCTTCCTGACCGCGATCAACCACGGCCCGCACCACACCTTCCGGGGGTACGCGGCCGGCGCGGTGGACTACATCTCCAAGCCGTTCGACCCCTGGGTGCTGCGCGCCAAGGTCTCCGTCTTCGTCGACCTGTACATGAAGAACTGCCAGCTGAAGGAGCAGGCCGCGCTGCTCCGGCTCCAGCTGGAGGCGAGCGGGGCGGAGCCGGCCATCGGCGGCGCGCTGCTCGGCGAACTGTCGGCCCGGCTGGCCTCCGTCGAGGAGCAGGCCGAGGCGCTCACCAAGCAGCTGGACGGCACCGCGGACGGCGGGGTGGCGGCCACCGCGGCGCACCTGGAGCGCAAGCTGGCCGGCCTGCGCCGGGCGCTGGACGCGCTGCGCCCCGGCTCGGACTGAGGACGTCGCCCCGCGTTCACCCGGACGGGCTCCCCCGGACGGGTGAACGCGGCCGGTGTGACGGTGTGTCTGCGACACGTCCGGGGACCCCGGTCGGACGACATGTGCACAGCTCGCGTGCCCCGGTAGGCTGCTGACCCATGGCCACACGTACGCCCGGAAGCGCGGCACGCAACCCGAGCCCGGGACCGTCCAAGAAGGCCGCGGCGAAGGCTCCGGCCAAGCCGCCCGCGAAGAAGGCGGCCGCCCGCAAGGCCGCCCCGGCGAAGAAGACGGCGGCCAAGCAGGCCCCACCGCCGCCCGCGCCCCGGCCGATACTCTTCCGCGCCGTGCGCGCCGTCTGGCTCGGCCTCGCGCACGGCGTCGGCGCGGTCTTCCGCGGCTTCGGCGACGGCGCCAAGAACCTGGACCCGGCGCACCGCAAGGACGGCGTCGGCCTGCTGCTGCTCGCGCTCGCCCTGGTCACCGCCGCCGGCACCTGGTTCAGCCCGCAGGGCTGGCTGGGCGAGGCGGCCACCAACGTGGTCTCCGGCCTGTTCGGCCGGCTCGACGTGCTGGTGCCGTTCCTGCTGGCCGCGGTCGCGGTCCGGCTGATGCGCCACCCGGAGCTGCCCGAGGCCAACGGGCGGATCATGATCGGCCTGAGCACCCTGCTGGTGGGCGTGCTCGGCCTGGTCCACATCGGCTGCGGCGCGCCCACCATGGGCAGCGGCGCGACTCGGATAAGGACCGCCGGCGGGATCATCGGCTGGGCCGCGTCCACCCCGATGATGGCCGCCGCCGGACCGGCCCTGGCGGTGCCGCTGCTGTTGCTGCTCGCCTTCTTCGGACTGCTGGTCACCACCGCCACCCCGGTCAACCGGATCCCCGAGCGGATGCGCGCGGCCGGCGTCCGGCTGGGCGTGGTCGAACCGGAGCCGCAGGACACCGCCGACGGGGGGCGCACGCCGGAGCGCGAGCTCTCCCACGAGCCGCCCGAGGACGCCGACCCCTCGGCGCTGCCCTACACCGTGGACACGGACGGTGACGACCCCTCGGACGAGATCGCCGCCCGCCGTCGCCGCCGCAAGCGCAAGCCGGCCGCCGAGGAGGAGCCGGCCGCCGAGCCGGACATGTTCGCCAAGGAGGCCCTGGACCCGTACGCCACCCGGGACCTCGCCGCCGGCGCCGCCGCCGACCTGGACGGCGCGCTGGTCTACGGCGTGCCCGCCTCCTCCGCGGTGGCGGACATGATGCACCAGGTGCAGGACCACACCGCCCCGCCGGAGGAGCCGGCCGTCCCGGCCGCCCGCAGCGGCGGCTCCGGCCCCGGCGCCCCCGAGGAGCACGGCCCCGCCCCGGCCCGGATGGAGCAGCTCCAGCTCTCGGCCGGCCTCACCTACTCGCTGCCCCCGCTCGACCTGCTGGAGCGCGGCGGCCCGGCGAAGGCCCGCAGCGCCCTCAACGACGAGGTGGTGGCCCAGCTCACCGGGACCTTCTCCGAGTTCAAGGTGGACGCCCGGGTCACCGGCTTCACCCGCGGCCCGACGGTCACCCGCTACGAGGTCGAGCTCGGCCCGGCCGTCAAGGTCGAGCGGATCACCGCGCTCGGCAAGAACATCGCGTACGCGGTGGCCAGCCCGGACGTGCGGATCATCAGCCCGATCCCGGGCAAGTCCGCGGTCGGCATCGAGATCCCGAACCGGGACCGCGAGATGGTCAACCTCGGCGACCTGCTGCGCTCGCGCACCGCCGCCGAGGACACCCACCCGATGGTCGTCGGCATGGGCAAGGACGTCGAGGGCCACACCGTGATGGCCAACCTCGCCAAGATGCCGCACATCCTGGTGGCCGGCGCGACCGGCGCCGGCAAGTCGTCCTGCATCAACTGCCTGATCACCTCGGTGCTCGCCCGGGCCACCCCGGACGAGGTGCGGATGGTGCTGGTCGACCCCAAGCGGGTCGAGCTGACCGCGTACGAGGGCATCCCGCACCTGGTCACGCCGATCATCACCAACCCGAAGAAGGCCGCCGAGGCCCTCCAGTGGGTGGTCCGCGAGATGGACACGCGCTACGACGACCTCGCGGCGTTCGGCTTCCGCCACGTGGACGACTTCAACGCGGCGGTGCGGGCCGGGACGGTGACGCCGCCGCTCGGCAGCGAGCGCGAGCTGACGCCGTACCCGTACCTGCTGGTGATCGTCGACGAGCTGGCCGACCTGATGATGGTCGCGCCGCGCGACGTCGAGGACTCGGTGGTCCGGATCACCCAGCTGGCCCGCGCGGCCGGCATCCACCTGGTGCTGGCCACCCAGCGGCCCTCGGTGGACGTGGTCACCGGCCTGATCAAGGCCAACGTGCCGTCCCGGCTGGCCTTCGCCACCTCGGCGATGGCCGACTCCCGGGTCATCCTGGACCAGCCCGGCGCGGAGAAGCTGATCGGCAAGGGCGACGCGCTGTTCCTGCCGATGGGCGCGAGCAAGCCGATCCGGATGCAGGGCGCGTTCGTCACCGAGGCGGAGATCGCCGCGGTGGTGAAGCACTGCAAGGAGCAGCTGTCCGCCGTCTACCGGGACGACGTGACGGTCGGCGGCGGGCCGAAGAAGGAGATCGACGAGGAGATCGGCGACGATCTGGAGCTGCTGATCCAGGCGGCCGAGCTGGTGGTCTCCACCCAGTTCGGCTCCACCTCGATGCTCCAGCGCAAGCTGCGGGTCGGCTTCGCCAAGGCCGGCCGGCTGATGGACCTGATGGAGTCGCGCGGGATCGTCGGTCCGAGCGAGGGCTCCAAGGCCCGCGACGTCCTGGTGAAGCCGGACGAGCTGGACGGGGTGATCGTCACCATCCGCGGCTGAGGCTGAGGGGTGTTCATCCGTTCGGATGAGGGTAGGCGCCCGGTGCGGAACCGATCGGGTGCGCACCGCGTCCAACGGGCGAGACCGGACGCGCGACCCGGTGCGGCGGCCCCGGCGACGGCGGCCTCCGCGCTGAGGGGCGGTCAGTGCACCATCGGCCCCCGGCCGGGGCGGCCGAGCGCATTCGGGTCTGTTCCGCTTGAGAAACGATCCGCCCACGCCCCTAGACTGTTCTCCAGCAGGTGGCCAACCGCTCGAAAGGCGTGCACCGTGACCATCGGCAAGTCCTCCGACCGCGAGAACGCCGCGTCCTCCGCCCCGCCCCCCGGCGCCGCGGAACAGACCGCCGATGCCCCGAGCATCGGCCGGGTGCTGTCCGCCGCCCGGATCGAGGCCGGGCTCACGGTGGATCAGGTGAGCAGTGCGACCCGGGTCCGGGTCCCGATCGTGCACGCCATCGAGGAGGACGACTTCGGCCGGTGCGGCGGCGACTTCTACGCCCGCGGCCACATCCGGGCCATCGCCCAGCAGGTCGGCGTCGACGGCGAGGCCCTGGTGGCCCGCTACGACGCCGCGCACGGCGGCTCCCCGGCCTCCAAGCGGCCCACCGAGCTGATCGAGAGCGGCCCGATCAAGGTCCCCGGCCGGGGCCGGCCGAACTGGACGGCCGCGATGGTCGCCGCGATCGTCGCGGTGGTCGGACTGATCGGTTTCAACCTGGTCAGCGGCAAGAGCGGTCCCGGCAGCACCACCGGCTCGGCCAGCGCCCCGCTGCCGTCCGGCTCCGGCACCGGCTCGGTCGCCCCGGCGGCCCCCGCGCCCACCCCGGCCGTGCAGCCGCCCGCGCCGGCGCCCAGCGTCGCCGCGATCGCCGCCGCCCCGGCCGACAAGGTCACCGTGAAGCTGGTCGCCGAGAAGGACACCAGCTGGGTCTCGGCGGTGGACAGCAACGGGAAGTCGCTGTTCCAGAACAACATCGAGGAAGGCCAGGATCAGACCTTCACCGATCCCAAGCAGATCAAGCTGGTGATCGGCAACGCCGGCGCCGTGCACGTGTACGTCAACGGCAAGGACCTCGGTCCGGCGGGCAAGAACGGCAAGGTGGTGCACGTCACGTACACCCCCGGGGACCCGCAGGCGGGCTGATCGCAGGGGTCGGCCGACCCGGGACGAACCCGGTCGAACGAGGCGCGCGGCCTCCGGGGCGAACGGCTCCGGCGGCCGCGCGTTAATCTTGGCCCTATGCCTGAACGCCGTACTGTCGCCCTTGTCACGCTCGGATGCGCCCGCAACGAGGTTGATTCCGAGGAACTCGCCGGGCGACTGGAAGCCGACGGCTGGTTGCTCGTCGACGATGCCGCCGAAGCCGATGTCGCCGTCGTCAACACCTGCGGCTTCGTCGAAGCCGCCAAGAAGGACTCCGTCGACGCCCTGCTGGAGGCCAACGACCTCAAGGGTCACGGCCGCACCCAGGCGGTCGTCGCGGTCGGCTGCATGGCCGAGCGCTACGGCAAGGAGCTCGCCGACGCGCTGCCCGAGGCCGACGGCGTGCTCGGCTTCGACGACTACTCCGACATCTCCGACCGCCTGCAGACCATCCTCTCCGGCGGCCACCACGCCCCGCACATCCCGCGCGATCGCCGCAAGCTGCTGCCGCTGAGCCCGGTCGAGCGCCAGGCCGCCGCCACCGAGGTCGCCCTGCCCGGCCACGGCGCCCCCGAGGACCTGCCGGAGGGCGTCGCGCCCGCCTCCGGGCCGCGCACCCTGCGCAAGCGCCTGGACGACAGCCCGGTCGCCTCGGTCAAGCTGGCCTCCGGCTGCGACCGGCGGTGTTCCTTCTGCGCCATCCCGGCGTTCCGCGGCTCCTTCATCTCCCGCCGCCCCTCCGACGTGCTGCACGAGGCCCAGTGGCTGGCGGAGCAGGGCGTCCGCGAGGTCGTCCTGGTCAGCGAGAACAACACCTCGTACGGCAAGGACCTCGGCGACATCCGGCTGCTGGAGACGCTGCTCGGCGAGATCGCGGAGATCGACGGCGTCGAGCGGGTCCGGGTCTCCTACCTGCAGCCCGCCGAGATGCGCCCGGGCCTGATCGACGCGATGACCGGCACCGCCGACGTGGTGCCCTACTTCGACCTGTCGTTCCAGCACTCCGCGCCGGCCGTGCTGCGCAAGATGCGCCGCTTCGGCTCCACCGACCAGTTCCTGGAGCTGCTCGGCACCATCCGCGGCAAGGCCCCGCAGGCCGGCGCCCGGTCCAACTTCATCGTCGGCTTCCCCGGCGAGACCGAGGCGGACTACGCCGAGCTGGAGCGGTTCGTCACGAACGCCGGGCTGGACGCGATCGGCGTCTTCGGCTACTCCGACGAGGAGGGCACCGAGGCCGCCACCTACCAGGACAAGCTGCCCGAGGACGTGGTCGCCGACCGGCTGGCCCGGCTCACCCGGCTCGCCGAGGAGATGACCGCCCAGCGCGCCGAGCAGCGGATCGGCACCGAGGTCGAGGTGCTGATCGAGTCGGTCGACGGCGACCTGGTCGAGGGCCGGGCCGCCCACCAGGCGCCCGAGACGGACGGCCTCACCACGCTGGTCGGCGTGGAGAACCCCGAGGTCGGCCAGTTCCACCGGGCCCGGGTGATCGCCAGCGAGGGCGTCGACCTGGTCGCCGAGGCGCTGGAGCAGGTGCGCGTCCGCAAGGCCGTCACCGGCGCCCCGGGAGCCGGGGAATGACCCAGGGGCCCGGCGCCCCGGCCGCGGCCCACCCGGGCAGACCGGCGGCCGCGGTGCCACCGGCGCCCAGTATCTGGAACATCGCGAACGTATTGACGATGGTCCGGCTGCTGCTGGTTCCCGTCTTCGTGACGCTGCTCTTCGCCGAGGGCGGCCACGACCCCAAGTGGCGCTCGGTGGCGTGGGCCACCTTCGCCATCGCGATGATCACCGACCTGTTCGACGGCGAGCTGGCCCGGCGCAAGGGCCTGGTCACCGACTTCGGCAAGATCGCCGACCCGATCGCCGACAAGGCGATCATGGGCGCGGCGCTGATCGGCCTCTCGGTGCTGGGCGACCTGCCGTGGTGGATCACCGTGGTGATCCTCGCCCGCGAGCTCGGCATCACGCTGATGCGGTTCTGGGTGATCCGCTTCGGCGTGATCCCGGCCAGCCGCGGCGGCAAGCTCAAGACGCTCACCCAGGGCATCGCGGTCGGCATGTACGTCCTGGAGCTGACCGGCTGGCTGGCGACCGCCCGGGCGGTGCTGATGGGGCTCGCGGTGCTGCTGACCGTCGGCACCGCGCTGGACTACGTCGGGCAGGCGCTGCGCCTGCGCCGGGAGGGTCTGGCGGCGCGGCGCGCGGAGCACTGAGGCCGCGCGCCGGCCGGGCGCCCGGCGCCGACCGGACGGGTCGGGGGGGCTCTTGCGCGTAGGGGTGAATCCGGTGGGCGGTCGGCCTTTCCGGGTGGCCGCCGGGCGCACAATGGCGGGGACGCCGGGGCGGGCCCGGGGGCGGGCGAGGGAGGGACGTCGGGATGAGTGGCGGAGCCGCGAGCGCGGCGGGCTTCGGACCGGTGGGCTTCGGACCGGTGGACTTCGGGCTGGCCGCGCGGGCGCACGCCGCGCTGCGGGCCGAGGGCGGCACGGTGGCCGTCGCCGAGTCGCTGACCGGCGGACTGCTGGCGGCCGCGCTGGTGGACGTCCCCGGGGCGTCCGCGACCTTCCGGGGCTCGGTGACCGCGTACGCGACCGAGCTGAAGGCCTCGGTGCTCGGCGTCGACGAGGGACTGCTCGCGGTGCACGGCCCGGTCCACCCGGTGGTGGCCCGGCAGATGGCCGAGGGCGTGCGGAAGCTGCTCGGGGCCACCTACGGCCTCGCGACCACCGGGGTGGCCGGCCCGGAGCCCCAGGACGGGCGGGCGGTCGGCACCGTGTACCTCGCGGTCGCCGGTCCGGGGGGAAGTCTGGTCACTTCGCCACGGTTGTCGGGGGAGCGTGCCACAATCCGTCACGGAGCGGTGACCGCCGCTCTGGAGCTGCTCGTCGGGCGGCTCCCGTCCGGTGCGCCCACGCACTGAGCCGTCCACCGCCGCTGCCGGGGGCCGCTCGCCGAGATCTCCACCGAACCGAGATCTGCCGAACTGGCGTGCGGGCATCGCACGGCAGGAGGATCGTGTTACATCGAGGTGCCTGGTTGGGCAGAAACCAGGTGGCGAACGAGTGGCGTGGCGGTGGCCGCGTGCCACCCGGAGGGTACGACGGGGTGCCCACAGGCCCGGGTGCGACACCGAGACAGGGGAGGGGACAGCCTTGCAGCCCAGAGTGAACACGACCATGGTCCCCGCACGCGAAGCGGGCAAGGCGGTACGGTGGGGTCGTGACATCTCGATCCGCAGTCCGAGGAGGGAGGCACCGATGATCCTGCTTCGTCGCCTACTGGGCGATGTACTGCGTCGGCAGCGCCAGCGCCAGGGCCGCACACTCCGCGAGGTGTCGGCGGCCGCCAGGGTTTCGCTCGGATACCTCTCCGAGGTCGAGCGGGGACAGAAGGAGGCCTCCTCGGAGCTGCTCTCCGCCATCTGCGACGCGCTCGACGTCCGGATGTCCGAGGTCATGCGCGAGGTCAGCGACGAACTGTCGCTCGCCGAACTTGCGGCGATGGCCAGCCTCTCCGAAGGTGAACTGTTGAGGCCGGTCCTCGAACCGGTACCGCTGCCGGCCCCCGGAACCGACCGGGCGAACATCTCGCCCAAGGCCGCCGCGATGGACGTGGTCGCCGCCTGATCCGGCCTCGAAGCGCGGGCGTTGCGCCCGGCGCGACGAGCGAAGGAGGGCGGTCGTGCTTGTAGCGGCGGTGACGTGTGCCAGGGCCCGAATACGGTCCCGCCGGCCGCGGCCGGTCCTCCGGAGTCTGCCGGTCCTGGCCGGCGGGCTCGGCTGGTGGGTCCTGGCCTCGCGCGGGCAGCTGCCCGACGGCGCGGTGCCGGCCCTGCTGGCGGCCGGCGGCTGGGGACTGGGGCTGATCCCGGTCCACGCCGACTGGCGGGCCACCGGACCGGTCCGGCGCCGGACGGGTGAGCCGACGGCCCGGGCGGCGGTGGAACCGCCGATCGGGTGACGGAAGTGTGACGAGGGCCGCGGGACCGGAAAGGTCCCGCGGCCCTCGTGCGTTTCCGGCTCCCGTTCGTGGTCCTGGTGCCGCCTCCGGCCTGCCGTGCGGCCCGCTACGGGCGCAGGCGCAGGCCGCGCGGGGTGGCGTGGAAGCCCGCCTCCTCCAGGGCCGCGCCGAGCGCCGAGCCGAGCGCGGGCGCGCCGTTGGCCCGCTCCACCGTGACGCTGCCGAGCGCCCCGGCCCGGGCCGCCCCGGCCAGCGCGGCGGCCGCCGCCGCGAGCGTCGCCCCGTCCTCCGGCCAGGCCAGCAGGGACTTGCCGCCGCGCTCCACGTACAGGCACAGCTCGCCGTCGACCAGGACCACCAGCGCGCCGGCCTTCCGGCCGGGCCGGTGCGCCTTCGCCGCCGCGCCGTCGGCGGCCCCGGCGGGCGGCTCGGGCCAGGGCAGGGCCGCGCCGTAGGCGTTGGCCGGGTCGGCGGCGGCCAGCACCAGGGCCTGCGGCGGCTCGGCGGACGGGGCGGCCGGCCACTCGGCGCCCCGGGCCCGCTCCAGCCGGCCGCTGACCGAGCGGAGCCGGTCGGCCGCGCCCTCCATGGCGAACTGGGCGCCGCCCAGCCCCTCCACGAAGTAGCCCCGGCGGGCCCGGCCGCGCTCCTCCAGCGCGGCGAGCACCCGGTAGACCCCGGCGAAGCCGCCGGGCACCCGTTCGGCCGCCACCGTGCCCCGGGTCAGCAGGCCGTGCCGGTCGAGCAGGCTCTGCGCCTGGGCGGTGGCCCGGACGGTCGGGTCGGTGGCGAAGCCGGGCAGCAGCGACCAGCGCCCGCCGACCGTCGGCGGGCCGCTGCGCAGCGCCCCGCCGACCCGGCCGAACGGGCGGCCGGCGCCGCCGTAGCGGCCGCGCGGGGTGGCCCGGGGCGCCCGGTGGGCGGTGGCCCCGGCCGTCCGGCCGGAGCCGAGCAGAGCGCGCAGCGGGGCCAGGGTGTCGTTGCTGACGTAGCCGGCCCACACCAAGTCCCAGAGGGCCTCGACGACCTCCGGCTCCGGGGTCTCCGGGACCTGGGCGACCAGCTGGCGGAAGAACAGCCCGTAGCCGCCGGTGAGCGCCTCCAGCAGCGCGGTGTGCACCGGGGTGACGGCGGGCGGGACGGGCTCGGGGCGCAGCAGGTGGGCGTTCTCGGCCAGGTGGAGGCTGATCCAGCCGTCCTTGCCGGGCAGGGCGCCGGCGCCGGCCCAGCCGATCTCGCCGGCCGCCATCAGCTCGTCCAGCAGGCCGGGGGAGTAGTCGGCGAGCCGGGCCGGGAGGATCAGCTTCTCCAGTGCGGAGGCGGGCAGGGCGGTGCCCTGGAGCTGTTCGACCACCCGGAGCAGGCCGTCCGGTCCGCGCAGCCGGTGGCCGGCCAGGTGCTGCCACTGCGGCAGGAAGGCCGCCAGGGCGCGCGGCGGGACGGGTTCGACCTCCTGGCGCAGGGCGGCCAGCGAGCGGCGGCGCAGCCGGCGCAGCACCTCGGCGTCGCACCACTCGACGGTGGCGGTGTGGCCCTCGACCGGTCTGAATTCTCCCTGGACCAGGCGGCCGGTGGCGGTCAGCCGGTGCAGGGTGCCGGTGACCACGGCGGTGCCCAGGCCGAAGCGGGTGGCGGCCTCGGCGGCGGTGAACGGGCCGTGGGTGCGGGCGTGCCGGGCGAGCAGGTCGCCGAGCGGGTCCTTGACCGGCTCGGTGAAGGCCTCGGGGACGCCGACCGGGAGCGGGGTGCCGAGGGCGTCGCGCAGCCGTCCGGCGTCCTCGATCGCGGCCCAGCGCCGCTCGCCGGCGATCCGGACCTGGATCACCCGGCGGGCGGCCTCCAGTTCGAGCGCCCAGAGCGGTTCGGCGCCCCGGGCGGTCAGTTCGGCCTCGGCGAGCGGGCCGAGCAGGCGCAGCGCGTCGGCGACGCCCTCGGCGTCCTTGATCCGGCGCTCGGGGGTGAGCCGCTGGAGCTCGGCCTCCAGCTCGGCGAGGACCTGCGGGTCGAGCAGCTCGCGCAGCTCGGCCTGGCCGAGCAGCTCGGAGAGCAGCCGGGAGTCGAGGGAGAGGGCGGCGGCGCGGCGCTCGGCGAGCGGGGAGTCGCCCTCGTAGAGGAACTGGGCGACGTAGCCGAAGAGCAGCGAGCGGGCGAACGGGGAGGGCTCGGGGGTGGTGACCTCCACCAGGCGGACGGCGCGGGACTCCAGGTCGCCCATCAGCTCGACCAGGCCGGGCACGTCGAAGACGTCCTGCAGGCACTCGCGGACGGCCTCCAGCACGATCGGGAAGGAGCCGTACTCGGCGGCGACCTCCAGCAGCTGGGCGGCGCGCCGGCGCTGCTGCCAGAGCGGGGTGCGCTTGCCGGGGCTGCGGCGGGGGAGCAGTAGGGCGCGGCCGGCGCACTCGCGGAAGCGGGAGGCGAACAGGGCGGAGCCGCCGACCTGGTCGGTGACCAGCTGCTCGATCTCGGCCGGGTCGAACAGCGCGGCGTCGGCGCCGACCGGGGCGTCGTCGGTGACCGGCTTCTCCGAGGGGAAGTCCAGAAGGTCCGCGTCGGGGAGGCGGAGCACGATGCCGTCGTCGGCGTGCATGACCTGCGGGTCGAGGCCGTGCTTCTCGCGCAGCCGGGCGGCCAGGGCCAGGGCCCAGGGCGCGTGCACCTGGGCGCCGAAGGGCGAGTGCACGACGATCCGCCAGTCGCCCAGCTCGTCGCGGAACCGCTCGACCACGATGGTGCGGTCGTCGGGGAGGTGGCCGCAGGCGGCGCGCTGCTCGGCGAGGTAGTCGAGCAGGTTGCCGGCCGCCCAGTCGTCCAGGCCGGCCAGCTTGAGCCGGGCGGTGGCGGCCTCCGGGTCGAGCGCGCCGAGCTCGCGGGTGAAGGCGCCGAGCGCGCGGCCGAGTTCGAGCGGGCGGCCGAGGGTGTCGCCCTTCCAGAACGGGAGCCGGCCGGGGACCCCGGGGGCGGGGGTGACCAGCACCTTGTCGTGGGTGATGTCCTCGATCCGCCAGGAGGTGGTGCCGAGGGTGAAGACGTCGCCGACCCGGGACTCGTAGACCATCTCCTCGTCCAGCTCCCCGACCCGGCCGCCGCCCTTCTTCGGGTCCGTGCCGGCGATGAAGACGCCGAACAGGCCGCGGTCGGGGATGGTGCCGCCGGAGGTGACGGCGAGCCGCTGGGCGCCGGGGCGGCCGGTGACGGTACCGGCCACCCGGTCCCAGACCAGCCGGGGGCGCAGCTCGGCGAACGCGTCCGAGGGGTAGCGGCCGGCCAGCATGTCGAGCACCGCGTCGAACGCGGACTGCGGCAGGGTGGCGAACGGCGCGGCCCGGCGGACCACCGTGAGCAGCTCGTCCACCTGCCAGGTGTCCAGCGCCGTCATCGCGACCAGCTGCTGCGCCAGCACGTCCAGCGGGTTGCGCGGGATCCGCAGCGCCTCGATCCGACCGGCCCGCATCCGCTCGGTGACCACGGCGGACTGCACGAGGTCGCCCCGGTACTTGGGGAAGACGACGCCGGTGGACACCGCGCCGACCTGGTGGCCGGCCCGGCCGACCCGCTGGAGCCCGGAGGCCACCGAGGGCGGGGACTCGACCTGGACCACCAGCTCGACGGCGCCCATGTCGATGCCGAGCTCCAGGCTGGAGGTGGCGACCACGGCGGGCAGCCGGCCGGCCTTGAGCTCCTCCTCGACCAGGGCGCGCTGCTCCTTGGAGACCGAGCCGTGGTGGGCGCGGGCGATCACCGGCGGGGCGCCCTTGGCGGCGCCGGAGCCGCCCATCAGCTGGGCCGGGGCGTGGGCCTCCGGCAGGCCGGCGCCGGCGGCGCGTTCGAGGGCGATCTCGTTCAGCCGGTTGCAGAGCCGCTCGGCGAGCCGGCGGGAATTGGCGAAGACGATGGTCGAGCGGTGGGCCTGGACGAGGTCGACGATCCGCTCCTCGACGTGCGGCCAGATCGAGGCCTTCCGGGCCGGGTCCTCGTCCGCGGCGGCGCCGACGGTGGGGGCGGCCGGCAGGTCGTCGAGGTCCGGGACCGGGACGACCACGGAGAGGTCGAACTCCTTGGCGGCGGGCGGCTGGACCACGACGGCGCCGCGCCCGGGGCTGAGGAAGCGGGCCACCTCCTCGACCGGGCGGACGGTGGCGGAGAGGCCGATCCGGCGGGCCGGGCGGTCCAGCAGCTCGTCCAGCCGCTCCAGGGAGAGCGCGAGGTGGGCGCCGCGCTTGGTGCCGGCCACGGCGTGCACCTCGTCCAGGATCACCGTGTCGATGCCGCGCAGGGCCTCCCGGGAGGCGGAGGTGAGCAGCAGGAACAGCGATTCGGGGGTGGTGATCAGGATGTCCGGCGGGTGGGTGGCGAAGCGGCGGCGGTCGGCGGCCGCGGTGTCCCCGGAGCGGATGCCGACCTGGACCTCCGGTTCGGGCAGGCCGAGCCGGACGGCGGCCTGGCGCAGGCCGGCCAGCGGGGCGCGGAGGTTGCGCTCGACGTCCACCGCCAGGGCCTTGAGCGGGGAGATGTAGAGGACGCGGCAGCGGCGCTTGGGGTCGGCGGGCGGCGGGGTGCTGCTGAGCCGGTCGAGTGCGGAGAGGAAGGCCGCGAGCGTCTTGCCGGAGCCGGTGGGGGCGACCACCAGGACGTCGGTGTCCTGCCCGATGGCGCGCCAGGCCTCGGCCTGGGCGGTGGTGGGCGCGGCGAAGGCACCCGTGAACCAGGCCCGGGTGGCCGGGGCGAAGCCGGCCAGCGGGTCGGCGGGGGGCTGGGTCGGGTGCTGCGGCGCCATGCCCCCATGGTGCCGGGTGGCACTGACAACGGGGCGGGGACCGGCGGCGGGTCGCCGGTCGGCGGGTGGCCGTTCGGGGCAACCGGGAAGGCAGAACGGGCAATCGGATCATATGGTGATGATTCAGACCCCGTGATGCTCCTGTGAAGATCAGCCCTCCTGCGGCCGGCCGTCCCGGCGCGACCGCCGGGACCGACGAGCGGAGACCGTGCCATGGCGCAGGTGGACCCGTCCGGCCGCGGTCCCGCTCCGGCGCCGGCTCCCGCTCCGGTCCCCCTCCCTGCTCTGGCGGTGCGGGCGGTCCGGGCGGCCGGCGTCGACCGGGTCGGACGGGCCCGGGCCCGGGGGCCGCTCCGGGCGCTGCTCGCGATGCTGCTCACCGCGCTGGTGGTCGGCGGCGCGGTGCCGTACGTCGCCGGTCCCGGCCGGGCCTACCTCAGCTACCTGGTGCTCGCCGAGCAGGCGGACCCGGCCGGGGCCGCCCGGGCGGCGGCCGAGGCGCGCGCGGCCGGCGGCCAGGTCGTCCAGGAGTACCCGCAGATCGGGGTGGTGCTCGCGTACGCCGCCGGGGGCTTCGCCGAGCAGCTCCGGGGCCGTCCCGGGGTGGCCGCGGTCGGCGCCACCCGGACCGCGCCGGTGCCCGGCCCGCCCCGGCCGCTGGACGGCGCCGGGGACTTCCGGGTCGGCGCGGACCGGGTCGGCGGCGCGCACGGCGACCGGGTGGACGGGGGCCGGGCGGGCGGCGGCGACCGGCTGGAGGGCGGGGACGACGACGCCACCGTCACCGTCGCCGACCCGGGCGAGCGCGACGCCTGGAACCTCGCCCTGCTCGGCACCGCCCCCGGCCCCGGCGCGGACGCCACCCCGAACCTGCTGCGCGGCCCCGACGCCCCCGCGACCGACGCCCTGCGCAAGGTGCTGGTCGCCGTCCTCGACTCCGGCGTCGACGACACCCACCCCGACCTGCGCGCCGCCGTCGACCCGAAGAGCTCCGCCTCCTGCGCCGACGGCCGCCCCGACGCCCGCAGCGGCTCCTGGCGGCCCGACGCCGACGTCGGGGAGAGCGGCCACGGCACCCACGTCGCCGGGATCGTCGGCGCCGCCCGGGACGGCCGCGGCGTCAGCGGGGTGGCGCCCGGCGTCCGGATCGCCGCCGTCCGGCTGCTCGGCCCGCTCGGCCAGTACTACGCCGAGAACATCGTCTGCGGCATGCTCTGGGCCGCCGACCACGGTGCCAGGGCGATCAACGACAGCTACTTCGCCGACCCGTGGAAGTACAACTGCCCCGACGACCCGGACCAGGCCGCGCTGGCCGCCGCCGTCGGCCGGGCCGTCGGGTACGCCCGCCGGCAGGGCGCGGTGGTGGTGGCCTCGGCGGGCAACGACGGGCAGGACCTCGGCGCCGCCCGCACCGACGAGCGCAGCCCCAACGACCGCACCGCCGGCCCGGCCCGGTCCCGCCACGTCGGCCCCGAGTGCGTCCGGCTGCCCGGCGAGCTGCCCGGCGTGGTCACGGTGACCGCGGTCGACCGGGACGGCCGCCCGTCCGCGTACACCAACTTCGGGCGCGGCAAGGTCTCGCTGGCCGCCCCCGGCGGGGACCCGGACGGCGGCGCGCAGGGGGCGGTGGTCTCCGACTGGCCGGGCGGCCGGTACGCCGCGCTGGCCGGCACCTCGATGGCGGCGGCGCACGTCACCGGCGCGGTCGCGGTGGCCGCCGCGCTGCACCCGGACTGGGGTTCCGACCGGCTCGCCGGGCTGCTGGCCGCCACCGCGGCCGCGGCCTGCCCGCCGGGCCCGGCCGGCTGTGGCGACCGCCAGTACTACGGCGCCGGGACACTGGCCCTGCCGCGCTGAGCACCGGGCGGCGGGCGGTGGGCAGCGGGCGGCGGGCGGCGGGGCGGAAAACCGGGTGACGGGGCGGGCGGGGCGGGTGAGGATCGGGGGATGGACACCTTCCTCACCACCGAGCGGCTGGAGCTGCGCCGCTTCACCGCCGACGACGTGGACGCCCTGGTGGAGCTGGACGCCGACCCCGAGGTGACGCGCTACCTCACCGGCGGGCGGCCCACCCCGCGCGCGGTGGTCGAGGAGACCCTGCTGCCGCTCTACTTCGACCACTACCGCCGCTTCGGCGACCTCGGCTGGTGGGCAGCCCACGAGCGGGCGGGCGGGGCGTTCCTCGGCTGGTTCGAGTTCCGCTCGCTGAACGGCGACCGCGCCGAGGTCGAGCTCGGCTACCGGCTGCGCCGCCCGGCCTGGGGGCACGGCTACGCCACCGAGGGCGCCCGGGCGCTGATCCGCCGGGGCTTCACCGAGCTCGGCGTGGAGCGGGTGGTGGCCTACACGATGGCGGTCAACCTCGGCTCGCGGCGGGTGATGGAGAAGGCCGGTCTCGGCTTCGTCCGCACCTTCCACGAGGACTACCCCGAGATGATCCCGGGCAGCGAGCACGGCGAGGTCGAGTACGCCCTGGCCGCCGCGGACTGGCAGGCGTAGCGGGGATACTGGTGGGCATGAGGCTGACGGAGTTCTGGCGGCGGATGTACGCGCACTTCGGCGAGGGGTACGCCGAGTCCTTCGCGAGCGACCACGTGATGAGCGAGCTGGGCGGGCGGACGGTCCGGCAGGCGCTGGACGCGGGCTGGGAGGCCAAGGACGTCTGGCGGGTGGTCTGCGAGACCCAGGGCGTCTCCACCGTGCTGCGCTGAGCCGCCGCGCCGGCCTTCCGCATCGGCCTTCCGTATCGGCCTTCCACGTCGCCTTCCAGGTCCGCCTTCCATGCCGACCTGACGCGCTGACCTGGCGCGTCGGCCGGCCGGGTCCGGTCCGGCGCCCCGGCGGCCGACCCCGGCCCGCTGCCCGAACGGGCGTCGGGCATGGGTCAGACTGTGCGGGTGACAAGCAGTGCAGACCAGCAGAATTCGGACAGGTCGGCGCAGGTCGCCGACGAGGCCGCGGGTCCTTCGCCCGCCTCCCCGCCCGCGCCGCCCTCGGGCCCGGCGCCCGCCCGGACCGCGGGTGACGGCCTCTGGGGCTCCGGGATGCCGCGCTGGCTGCCGAGGGCGATGGTGCTGGCGCTGGTCCTGGTCGGGCTGTTCCAGCTCGCCGACTGGGCCTTCCACCAGCTGATCGACCTCTTCGTGATGCTGCTGGTCTCCTTCTTCCTGTCCCTGGCGCTGGAGCCGGCGGTGGACCGGATGGCGGCCCGCGGGGTGCGCCGGGGCGTCGGCACCTTCCTGGTCTTCGTCGCGGTGGCGATCGCGGTCGGCGGCTTCCTCACCGCGCTCGGCACCCTGCTGGTGGACCAGGTGGCGAAGATCGCGAGCGACCTCCCGCACCTGCTGGACAACCTGATCGGCTGGGTCAACCGCACCTTCCACCAGGACCTCTCGCTGGACGAGCTGCAGAAGAAGCTGCTCAAGGACTCCGGCGCGATCGAGAACTACGCCCAGCAGGCCGCCGACAACGTCTGGGGCGTCTCCTCGACCCTGCTCGGCGGACTGTTCCAGGCGTTCACCGTCGGCCTCTTCACCTTCTACTTCACCGCCGACGGCCCCCGGGTCCGACGGACCGTCTGTTCGCTGCTGCCGCCCGCCAAGCAGGCCGAGGTGCTGCGGGCCTGGGAGATCGCGCTGGCCAAGACCGGCGGCTACCTCTACTCCCGGGCGCTGCTGGCGGTCGCCTCGGCGCTCGCGCACTGGGTGATGTTCGCACTGCTGGACCTCCCGTACGCGGCCGCGCTGGCGGTATGGGTCGGCGTCATGTCGCAGTTCGTGCCGACCATCGGCACCTACCTGGCGGGCGCCCTGCCGGTGCTGGTGGCGCTCACCACGGCGGAGCCGGTGGATGCGCTCTGGGTGCTGGTCTTCGTGGTGGTCTACCAGCAGATCGAGAACTACCTGCTGCACCCGCGGATCACCGCGAGGACGGTGGACGTGCACCCGGCGGTGGCGTTCGGCTCGGTGATCGCGGGCGCGGCGCTGCTCGGGGCGGTCGGCGCGCTGATCGCGATCCCGGCGGCGGCCACCCTGCAAGGGTTCGTCGGGACGTACGTGCGCCGGTACGAGGTGGCCACCGATCCCCGGATCGACCGGGGCGAGCAGCGGCGGGCCCGGCGGGCGCTGCGCCGGGAGGCGGCGCGCCGGCTGCGGCGGATGGTCGGCGGCGGGTCCGGTGGCTCCGGCGGCTCCGCCGGTTCGGGTGGCTCCGGCGACGGGGGCGGGGAGAAGTAGGTCGAACGGCTTGCGCTTGAATCGAACAGTTGTTCTTTGTACTCTCCGGCGAAGAGTTTTCCCCAGGCCGAGCCCGGTCCGGGTCGTTTGTCAGTGGGACGCGCTAGCGTCGAGGACGATGAAGCGCACAGCACAGAACCCGAGGGTGGAAGCCATGGCAGGTACGGACCGCGAGAAGGCCCTTGAGACCGCGCTCGCTCAGATCGAGCGGCAGTTCGGCAAGGGCTCGGTGATGCGCCTCGGCGAGAAGGCCAACGAGCCGATCGAGGTGATCCCCACCGGGTCCACCGCCCTGGACGTCGCCCTCGGGGTCGGCGGCATCCCGCGCGGCCGGGTGATCGAGATCTACGGCCCCGAGTCCTCCGGCAAGACCACGCTGACCCTGCACCTGGCGGCCAACGCCCAGCGGGCCGGCGGCACGGTCGCCTTCGTCGACGCGGAGCACGCGCTCGACCCGGAGTACGCCAAGAAGCTCGGCGTGGACACCGACGCCCTGCTGGTCAGCCAGCCGGACACCGGTGAGCAGGCCCTGGAGATCACCGACATGCTGATCCGCTCCGGCGCGATCGACCTGGTGATCATCGACTCCGTCGCGGCGCTCGTGCCGCGCGCGGAGATCGAGGGTGAGATGGGTGACTCGCACGTCGGTCTGCAGGCCCGTCTGATGAGCCAGGCGCTGCGGAAGATCGCCGGTGCGCTGAACCAGTCGAACACCACGGCGATCTTCATCAACCAGCTGCGCGAGAAGATCGGCGTCATGTTCGGCTCGCCGGAGACCACGACCGGTGGCCGGGCGCTGAAGTTCTACGCCTCGGTCCGGCTGGACATCCGCCGGATCGAGACCCTGAAGGACGGCACCGAGGCGGTCGGCAACCGCACCCGCGTCAAGGTCGTCAAGAACAAGGTCGCCGCGCCGTTCAAGCAGGCCGAGTTCGACATCCTCTACGGCGTCGGCATCAGCCGCGAGGGCGGCCTGATCGACATGGGCGTGGAGCACGGCTTCATCCGCAAGTCGGGCGCCTGGTACACCTACGAGGGCGACCAGCTCGGCCAGGGCAAGGAGAACGCCCGCAACTTCCTGCGCGACAACCCGCAGCTGGCCGACGAGATCGAGCGGAAGATCAAGGGCAAGCTGGGCATCGGCCCGAAGGTCGAGGAGCCGGCCGAGGCCGAGGCCGGGGCCGCCGAGGGCGCGGCCAAGCCGATCACCGCGACCGCCGCCAAGACGGCCGCGGCGAAGAAGACGGCGGCGGCCGCCAAGGCCTGAGCCGTTGACGCAGCACAGTGGGCCGGCGGGCCCGGAGGACGATGACGACTACGGGCCGCCGGACTGGTTCGCGGCCGTGGCCGAGCCGGAGCCAGGGCCCGAGCCGGAACCGGCGCCGAGGTCGGGCCGCGAGCCCGGGCCGCGGCGTGCCCGCGCCGCCGGGCGCGCGCCGGACCGGTCGGCGGACGCGGCCGACCTGGGGTTGGTCGCGGCCTCCGAGCTGCCCACGGGGCGGCGTCGGCGCCGCTCGGCGCTGGCGGCGGAGGAAGCACCCGGCCACCCGGCCGGGGGCGGCGCCGGGGTGGGGGCGGCCGGTCACGGGGGTGTGGCCGCCCCCGCCGCGGCGGCCCCGGAGGCCCGGGCCCGGCGGCGGTCCACCCGGACCCGGCGCGGCGGGCTCCCGGACGACACCGATCCGTCCACGGCGGGCCAGTCCGCGGTAGGCCAGGCCGAAGCGGGCCCGTCCGGGGGCCGGCGGGCCCGGGCCGAGGAGCCGGTCGATCCCGAGAGTCGGGCGCGGGACATCTGCCTGCGCCTGCTCACCGGCGCGGCCAAGAGCCGCAAGCAGCTCGCCGACGCCCTGCGCAAGCGGGAGATCCCGGACGAGGTCGCCGACGAGGTGCTGACCCGGCTGGAGGAGGTCGGGCTGATCGACGACGCGGCCTTCGCGCAGGCCTGGGTGGAGTCCCGGCACAGCGTCCGGGGTCTGTCCCGGCGCGCGCTGGCGCAGGAGCTGCGGACCAAGGGCGTCACCGGCGAGCTCGCCGAACGGGCGCTCGCCCAGCTCGACCACGACGACGAGACCGAGGCGGCCCGGGCCTTGGTCGACCGCAAGCTCCGGACCACCCGGGGCCTGGAGCGGCAGACCCGCACCCGGCGGCTGGTCGGGATGCTGGCCCGGCGCGGCTACTCGGAGGGCCTGGCCTTCCGGGTGGTCCGCGAGGCGCTGGACGAGGAGGGCTCCGCCGAGGAGTCCACCGAGTCGTCCTGGGACTGACCCAGGCCCCGGCGCCGGCCCCGGACCAGGCGCCGGCTCCGGCCCCGGCCCGTCTCCGAGGGTTGGTCAACTGCCAAGCCAGTCTTGACCGTTTCGTAACCCGCGCTTAGCCTCGCACTCAGTGCGAGAGCACGTCGATCATTCCTCGGCCGTCCCTGGCCGCACCCTGGCCACGCCCGTGACCAGGCAGGTCCGGGCCCGGCCGCGTGGTGTCCCGGGCGGCGTGCCGCGGTGGGACGGGGAGTGGGCAGGATGAGGATCGCGGTCAGCGCCGGAACGTCCGCCTCCCTGCTGGTGACGGTCCTCGCGGCCGTCGTCCTGCTGGTCGCCGCCCCGGTGGCGGCCTGGCTGCTGGCGAGACGCCTCCGGACCGCGCAGCGCCGGGCCGCCGCCGAGGCCGAGCGGGCCCGGCGGCAGGGCGAGCGGCAGGCCGAGCAGCAGGCCGCCCGGCTGCGCGCCGAACTCGACCGGCGCGAGGAGCGGCTGACCGAGGAACTGGACCGCCTGCGCACCCGCGAGGACGAACTCGCCGAGCGGTCGACCCGGCTGGAGCGGGCCCGGGACGAGGCCGAGACGCTGGTCCGGCGCCGCGCGGCGGAGCTGGAACGCGCGGCCGGGCTCTCCGCCGACCAGGCCCGCGCCGAACTGCTCCGGGCGGCCGAGTCGCAGGCCCGCCGGGAGGCGGCGGTCACCGTCCGGGAGATCGAGCGCGCCGCCCGGGAGGAGGGCGAGCAGCGCGCCCGGGCGATCGTGGCCGGGGCGATCCAGCGGTTGGCGGCCGAGCAGACCGCCGAGACCGCGGTGTCGGTGTTCCGGTTGCCCAACGAGGAGATGAAGGGCCGGGTGATCGGGCGCGAGGGCCGCAACATCCGCACCTTCGAGGCCGTCACCGGCGTCAATCTGATCATCGACGACACCCCGGCGGTGGTGCAGCTCTCCTGCTTCGACCCGGTCCGCCGGGAGACCGCCCGGCTCACCCTGGAGCAGCTGGTCGAGGACGGCCGGATCCACCCGGTGCGGATCGAGCACGTCCACGAGCGCAGCCGGGCGGAGGTCGAGCAGCGCTGCGTGCGGGCCGGCGAGGACGCGCTGCTCGCGGTCCGGGTCGGCGGCATGCACCCGGAGCTGGTCCGCACCCTCGGCACCCTGCGCTACCGGGCCTCGTACGGGCAGAACGTGCTCGGCCACCTGGTGGAGTCGGCGCACCTGGCCGGGATGATGGCGGCCGAGCTGGGGGTGGACCCGGAGCCGGTGCGGCGGTCGGCGCTGCTGCACGACATCGGCAAGGCGCTGACCCACGAGGTCGAGGGCAGCCACGCGGCGGTCGGCGCGGACTTCGCCCGGCGGCACGGCGAGTCGGCGGACGTGGTGCACGCGATCGCGGCGCACCACGGGGAGGTGGAGCCGCGGACCGTCGAGGCGGTGCTGACCCAGGCGGCGGACGCCTGCTCGGGCGGGCGGCCGGGCGCGCGCAAGGAGTCGCTGGAGGTGTACGTGCGCCGGCTGGAGCGCCTGGAGGAGATCGCCCGGGCGCACGACGGGGTGGCCACGGTGTACGCGATGCAGGCCGGCCGGGAGGTCCGGGTGATGGTCCGGCCGGAGGTGGTGGACGACCTCGGGGCGCAGGTGATCGCCCGCGAGGTCGCCAAGCAGGTCGCCGAGGAGCTGACCTATCCGGGGCAGATCCGGGTGACGGTGGTCCGGGAGAGCCGGGTCACCGAGGTGGCCCGCTAGGTTCGGCGGTCGCTCCGGCAGCCGGTTCGGTGGCCGACGGCGGCTCGGGTTCCAGCTCCGGCTCGGGGCCGCCGGTCAGCGAGGCCGGGCCGCCGCGGGCCCGGTCGGCCAGCGCCTGGAGGTCCTCGGCGGCCGCGCCCTGGGTGACCCCGACCAGGTGCCCGTCCGGCCGGATCAGCAGCACGGTGTGCGGGCCGGCCCCGGGGTAGGCCTCGGTGACCAGGACCTCGGCCGGCACCGGCAGCGCGGCCGCGACCTCCGCCAGCCGGGGCATCAGCCCGGCGCCCAGCCAGTGCTCGGCGGACCAGACGGCGGTGCCGGGCGCGACCAGCAGCAGCAGGAAGCCGGCGCCGAGCCGGGCGTGCAGCCGGTCCGGGGTGCCGTCGGTGCCCAGCACCGGCAGGTCCGGGACGAGCACGCCGGGCGCGGTGGCGGGCAGCAGTTCGCTGAGCGAGGTGGTGCCGCGCGCGCCGCGCTGGACCGGGACCCGACCGGGCACGCCGGAGGGGGCCGCCGGGTAGGCGGGGGCGCCGCCGAACCGGCCGGTGCCGAGGTGGCCGTCGGCGAGCAGCGGCGCGTGCTTGCGGAACGAGCCGGTGAGCAGCGAGCGCCGGGTCTGCGCCCAGCCGCGCAGCGGGCGCAGCAGGGGCATGGCCTGGTCGACGGCGCGCAGCCGGGAGCCGACCGCGCCGCGCCGTTCGGCCTCGTAGCCGTCGAGCAGGGAGCCGCCGGGCTGTGGGCCGCCGGAGTGCAGGTGCCAGGCGAGGGCGAGCCGCCAGGCCAGGTTGTCGGCGTCGCGCAGGCCGTCGGTGAGGTTCTGCATGCCGAGCGCGCCGTGCAGGTGGGCGGCGTCCCCGGCGAGGAAGCAGCGGCCGCTGCGGAAGCGGGCGGCCAGCCGCTGCTGGTTGGTGTGGTCGGCGGCGGCGAGCAGGTCGAACCGGGGGAGTTCGCCGCACCAGCCGGTGAGGGTGGCGGTGACCCGGGTGAGCAGGGTGTCGCCGGTGACGATGCCGGGCCAGGTGGCGTGCGGGTCGACCGACTCGGTGGGGGCGGGCCGGCCCGGGGGCAGCCGCCAGTCGAGCCGCCAGACGCCGTGCGGCAGCGGGCGGGCGGTGGCCTCGCGGTCGCCGCGCCACGGCGGCTCGCGGTGCAGCCGGGGCTCGGTGAACGGCAGGTCGACCCGGACGGTGGCGACGGCGCTGCGGTCGACGGCGGGCCGGCCGGGGAAGCGGATCTTCAGCAGCTTGCGGACGGTGGAGCGGGCGCCGTCGCAGCCGACCAGGTGGCTGCCGCGCCACCAGGTCTCGGTGCCGTCCTGCGGGTTGCGGGTGTGCACGCTGACGCCGTCGCGGTCCTGTTCGAGCCGGGTGACCCGGTGCAGCGGGACCAGCTTGACCAGCGGGGTGCCGGTGAGGGCGTCGCGCAGGCCGCGCTGGAGCCGGTGCTGGGGCAGGTGCAGGACCGGGGTGTCGGCGAGGTCGATCCGCAGCACCTCCTGGCGGCGGCGCCAGACCCCGAAGGCGTCCCAGCGGGCGGAGTCGGAGACCGCCCGGGAGTAGCCGATCCGGGTCAGGAAGGCGGCGGTGTCGGCGCCGAGGACGACGCTGCGAGGGCTCTCGGGACAGAGCCCGGAGCCCTCGTCGAGGACGACCGTCGGCACCTCGTGCCGGGCGAGGGCGAGGGCCAGGGCCAGGCCGACCGGCCCGGCCCCGACCACGATCACCGGGTCCATGCCGGGACCTCCGGGCACGGACGGACGCCGTGGAGTTCCGGGCATGGGTCGGCTGACAGGCGGGCGTCATATGCCGCGTGGATGCTCCCGGATGGTGTCACGAAGAGCAATGCAACAGTTCACCTGCGTGTCCGTCAAGCAGCAGCTGAAGTGCGCCGGTTCGCGCCGCGTCGGCCGCGTGCCTCGATCCACCGGGCGAGCGCGGTGAGCAGCAGGCACATCGCGATGTAGATGGGCCCGATCACCAGGACGACGGGGATGTAGGGGAAGCCCGCCGAGTTCAGCGGCTGGGTGGCGATGGCCTTACCGACGAAGAGCAGCTCGTGGTAGGTGATGATGGCACCCAGCGAGGTGTCCTTCAGGGTGACGACCAGCTGGCCGATCATCGAGGGCAGCATCGAGCGGACCGCCTGTGGGACCAGGATGGTGGTCATCACCTGGGTCTTGCGCAGGCCGAGCGCGTACGCCGCCTCGCCCTGGCCGCGCGGCACCGCGTTGACGCCGCTGCGGATGATCTCCGCCTGGACCGAGCCGTTGTAGAGGGTGAGGCCGAGCACCAGGGCCCACATCGGCTCCTTGGCGAAGAAGCCGTAGTAGAGCGCGACGATCAGGATCAGCAGGGGCATGGCCCGGAAGAACTGGACGACGGAGACGCTCGCCCAGCGCACCGGCTTGTGGTCGGAGAGCTGTCCGGCGGCCAGCAGGGCGCCCAGCACCAGGGAGAGCACCGCCGCCAGCCCGAAGGCCTGCAGGGTCGCGACCAGGCCGTCGGCGATCCGTTGCTGGATGGTGTTGTACTGGAACGCGTCCCAGAGTCCGGCGTCGAACTGGCCGTTGTCGTTCAGCGTGGTGAAGGCGTACCAGAACAGGCCGGCGATGCCGAGCAGCGCGAGCACGCCGAGGATCCGGTTGCGGACGACCGCCTTCGGGCCGGGCGCGTCGTAGAGGACGCTGGCCGTCGCGGTACGGGTGAAGAGGTTGCTCATCGGGCCACCGCCAGTCGGTTCTCCAGGAAGCGGAACAGCAGGGCGACGAAGGCGCTGATCAGCAGGTAGGCGCAGGCCACCCAGAAGAAGATCGCGAAGATCGAGTAGCCGGCCCCGTCGGAGAAGCCCTGCTGGACGCTGTACAGCTCGCCGACGCTGAACGCGCCGGCGATCGCCGAGTTCCTCGGCAGGGCGATGAAGACGCTGCTCATCGGCGCCAGCACGGTGCGGGCCGCCTGCGGCAGGACGATCTGCGTCAGGGTCTGGCCGAAGGTCATGCCGAGGCTGCGGGCGGCCTCCGCCTGACCGAGCGGCACGGTGTTGATGCCGGAGCGCAGCACCTCGCAGACGAACGCCGCGGTGTAGCTGCCGAGCGCCAGCACCGCGAAGGTGAGGTGCTCGAAGTGCACGCCGAGCGGCGGGAGGCCGAAGGTCACGGCGAAGAACAGCACGGT
This sequence comes from Kitasatospora sp. NPDC093806, assembly GCF_040683335.1. Classification (NCBI taxonomy): domain Bacteria; kingdom Bacillati; phylum Actinomycetota; class Actinomycetes; order Kitasatosporales; family Streptomycetaceae; genus Kitasatospora; species Kitasatospora sp. NPDC093806. The sequence continues at coordinate 146,819 of NZ_JBFBDO010000004.1, read as the reverse complement.
CAGCGGGGTGTTGCGGAAGAGCGTGACCCAGGCGGTGCCGAAGGCCCGCAGCACCGGGACCGGGGAGACGCGGAAGGCCGCCAGCAGGGTGCCCAGCAGCAGGGCGAGCAGCGCGCTGAGCCCGCTCAGCTCGATGGTCTGCAGGAAGCCGTCGCGGAACAGCGCGAAGTTGCCGTCCTCGAACAGGAAACCCATCCGGCGGCCCTCCTCTCAGGGGTTCAGTGACCAGGGGTCACGGGTGGATCAGTAGCGGTCGAGGGCCGGCGGGGTCGGCGCGGCCGAGCCGGACAGGCCGAGGGTGGCGTCGTACGCCTTCTTCCAGTCGCCGTTGTCCTGGTGGGCCTTGATCGCGTCGTTGATCGCGTCGCGCAGCGCCTTGTCGTCCTTGTTCAGGCCGACGCCGTAGTTCTCCTTGGTGAAGGGCTGGCCGACGACCTTGAGCTTGGGCGCGTACTTGGAGGCGTAGCCCTTGAGGATCGAGTCGTCGGTGGTGACCGCGTCGACCTCGCCGGACATCAGCTTCTCGACGCAGGCCGAGTAGGTGTCGAACTGGGTGATCTTCGGGGAGTACTTCTCGATGTTCTTGATCGAGGTCGAGCCGGTGGCGGTGCAGACGTTCTTGCCGTTGACCGAGTCCGGGCCGGTGATCGCGGTGTTGTCGGCCTTCACCAGCAGGTCCTGGCCGGCGATGTAGTACGGGCCGGCGAAGGAGACGGACTTCTTGCGCTCGTCGTTGATGCTGTAGGTGCCGACGTAGTAGTCGATCTGGCCCTTGGAGATGGCCGGCTCGCGCTGCGAGGAGACCAGGGTCTGCCACTTGATCTGCTGCGGGCTGAAGCCCAGGTCGGCGGCGATCATCTTGGCGATCTCGATGTCGAAGCCGCTGCGGTCGTTGGTGGCGAGGTCCTCCCAGCCGAGGAACGGCTGGTCGGACTTGGCGCCGATGATCAGCTGGCCGCGCTTCTTGGCCTCGGCCAGGGTCGGCGAGTCGATCTTGGCGTCGGTCTTCACGGTGTAGGTCGGCAGCGCCGGGGCGGCGGAACCGCCGGACGAGGCGTTGCCGCCGGCGGCGGGCGAACCGTCCTTGCCGCAGGCGGCGGTGGCGGTGAGCGCGATGGCACAGAGCGCGACGGCGAAGGTGCGACGAGTCCTCATGAGGGTAGCTCTCCTCGGGCTGGGCCACGGGTCAACCGGGCTCTGGCGAAGGGAAGTCCGGGACGGGCGGACGGTCCGGCGGGCGGACGGTCCGGCGCCCCGGTGCGGGGGAATCCGGAGTGGGGGTTCCGGGTGGTGGACGGGCGGGCGGGCCGACGGCGGCGCCCTTGCCGTCGTCGACCGGGAGCCGGCCCGGAGGAAATCAGTGGTGCAGGATCTTGGAGAGGAAGTCCTTGGCGCGGTCGGAGCGCGGCGCGGTGAAGAAGGCCTCGGGGGTGTTCTCCTCGACGATCCGGCCGTCGGCCATGAAGAGGACCCGGTTGGCGGCGGAGCGGGCGAAGCCCATCTCGTGGGTGACGACCACCATCGTCATGCCGTCGGCGGCCAGCCGGCGCATGACCTCCAGCACCTCGTTGATCATCTCGGGGTCGAGCGCCGAGGTGGGCTCGTCGAAGAGCATCACCTTCGGGTTCATCGCCAGCGCCCGGGCGATCGCGACGCGCTGCTGCTGGCCGCCGGACAGCTGGGCCGGGAACTTCGCGGCCTGCGCGCCCACGCCGACCCGGTCGAGCAGTTCCTTGGCGGTCTGCACGGCCTTGTCGCGGGCGATGCCGCGCACCTTCACCTGGCCGAGCACCACGTTCTCCAGCACGGTCTTGTGCGCGAAGAGGTTGAAGCCCTGGAACACCATGCCGACCTCGGCGCGCAGCCGGGCCAGCTCCCGGCCCTCGGCGGGCAGCGGGCGGCCGTCGATGGAGATCGTGCCGGAGTCGATCGTCTCCAGCCGGTTGATCGTCCGGCAGAGCGTGGACTTGCCCGAACCGGAAGGGCCGATCAGCACGACCACCTCGCCCTGGTGGATCTCCAGGTCGATGTCCTGGAGCACGTGCAGCGCACCGAAGTGCTTGTTGACATCGCGCAGGACCACCAGGGGAGCGGCGTCGGCGCGAGAGTCCTTGGTGAGGCTCGTGGTCATCGCGCCAGCTCCCTCGGGTCGGCCCGCGGAAGCGAACTCCCTTGGGCGGCAAAGACGGTAGGAATCCGAGGGCCGCAACCGGCGGAGTCGCAGCCCTCGGTGGGGTGACCATAGGAGCCATGACGATGCCACGTCAGCCGATCTGAGCGGAACTTGAGGATCACGATCCGGCCACACGGCGGGAGTGCGCTGTTCACCGGGGCCGGACCGGGGCACAGTGACACCGTCCGGGAGCCTTCCCCGCCGGGTCGGGGCACCCTGGAAGCGGGGGGACGGGCCGGTTCCCAGCCTGGCGTCCGGGCGATTGCTGGCCCATACTGCGCAGGACCGGGACCCGCCCGGGCGGGGGACGAGCCGTGACGATCACCGGACGACCACTGGAGACCCCGGGGACACTGGGGAGAGGAGGAGACGCATGAGACTGCTGCTCGTCGAGGACGACGAACGCGTGGCCGCCGCGCTGGTCGCGGTGCTGGGCCGGCACGGCTTCCAGGTCCGGCACGCCCGCAGCGGCCACGAGGCGCTCGACGCCCTGGTGCCGGACGGCAACGAGCCGTACCGGGTGGTCCTGCTCGACCTCGGGCTGCCCGACCGGGACGGCTTCGAGGTCTGCAGCCGGATCCGGGCCGGCAGCGGCGTACCGGTGATCATGGTGACCGCGCGCGCCGACATCCGCTCCCGGATCCACGGCCTCAACCTCGGTGCCGACGACTACGTCACCAAGCCCTACGACATGGGCGAGCTGCTCGCCCGGATCCACGCGGTGGCCCGCCGCGGCGCCGCCCCGGCCGCCGTCGCCGCGCCCGCGCCGGACGCCGTCCCGCTGCAGCGCGGCCCGCTGGAGTCCCGCGGCATCGTGATCGACCGCGAGCGCCGCCGGGTCAGCGTGGACGGCCGGGACGTGCCGCTCACCCGCAAGGAGTTCGACCTGCTGGCCCTGCTCGCCCAGAGCCCCGGCGTGGTCTACCGCCGCGAGCAGATCTTCAGCGAGGTGTGGCGCAGCGGCTGGGAGGGCAACGGCCGCACCCTGGAGGTGCACATCGGCTCGCTGCGCACCAAGCTCGCCCTGCCCGGCCTGGTCGAGGCCGTCCGGGGCGTCGGCTACCGGCTGATCCCCGAGTGCCCGGCCACCGCCGCGGACACGCCCCCGGCCCGCGCGGAGCACTGACCGCACGTGCGCACCCGCCTGCTCGGCATCCTGCTCGCGCTGATGCTCTGCGTCCTCGCCGCGCTCGGGCTGCCGCTCGCCGCGGCCTTCGCGGCCGCCGACCAGAGCAAGGTGGTGGTCGACCGGCTCGACGACGCCGCCCGGTTCGCCCAGGACCTGCCCACCTCCGGCCTCTCCGGCCTGGAGTCCGCGCTCAAGGGCGAGCCCGGACCGGCCCCCGGCGACCTCAGCCGCCGGCACGCGCTGGACGCCGAGGTGGTGCGCTACCACGAGCTCTACGGGGTGCGGATCGGCATCTTCCAGCGCGACGGCATGCCGATCGCGGTCGCCCCGGCCGGCTGGCGGGTCCCCACCAGCGGCTGGGGCGACCAGGCCTTCCAGGAGGCGCTCGACGGCCGGCGCAGCCACAACCCGCCGCAGGTCTGGCCGTGGACCCCGGACCGGACGCTCACCGTCGCCACCCCGGTGGTCCGCGACGGCGACGTGGTCGCGGTGGTGCTCAGCGAGTCCCCGACCGGCGCGCTGCGCACCCGGGTGCTGCACAGCTGGCTGGTGATCGGCGCCGGCGAGGCCGCCGCGATGATCGTCGCGGTGCTGCTCGCCGTCCGGCTCACCGAGTGGGTGCTGCGCCCGGTCCGCACCCTGGACCGGGCCACCCACGACATCGCCACCGGCCGGATGAACGCCCGGGTGGCGCCCGGCGGCGGTCCGCCGGAGCTCCAGCGGCTGGCCGGTTCGTTCAACGAGATGGCCGACCACGTGGTGCTCGCCCTGGACCAGCAGAAGGCCTTCGTCGCGGACGCCTCGCACCAGCTGCGCAACCCGCTGGCGGCGCTGCTGCTCCGGGTCGAGGTGCTCGGCCTGGAGCTGCCCGAGGGGCACGACGAGGAGCTGGGCGGGGTCCGCGAGGAGGGCGCCCGGCTGGCCCGGGTGCTGGACGACCTGCTCGGGCTGGCCACCGCCGAGCACGCCCGCCCCGAGCCGGAGCCCACCGACCTGGCCGAGCTCACCCTGGCCCGGGTCGACGCCTGGCGGCCGCTGGCCGCGCAGCGCGGGATCGGGCTGGTCTGGGAGGGCCCGGCGCTGGCGCTCGGCCTGGCCGACCCGATCGGCTTCGGCAGCGCGCTGGACGCGGTGCTCGACAACGCGCTCAAGTTCGGCCCGGCCGGCAGCCGGGTCCGGGTGCTGGTCGCGGTGCGCCGCGAGGGCGTCGCGGTGACCGTCTCGGACCAGGGGCCGGGCCTCACCGAGGAGGAGCTGGCCCGGGCCGGCGACCGGTTCTGGCGCAGCCCGCGGCACCAGAACGTGGACGGCTCGGGGCTGGGCCTGTCGATCGCCCGTACCCTGCTGGAGGCGGGCGGCGGCTCGCTCGCCTTCGGCACCGCGACCCCGTCCGGTCTGGCGGTGACCCTCACCGTGCCCCGGGCGGGGGCGAAGAAGGGCTAGGGACGCACACGCCCAGGACCGGCTAGGGCTTCACCGAGCGGTAGTAGCGGGCGGCGCCCTCGTGCAGCGGGAGCGGGTCGGTGTAGACGGCGGTGCGCAGGTCGACCAGCTGGGCGGCGTGCACTTGGGCGCCGATCTGGTCGCGGCTGTCGATCACCACCCGGGTCATGCCCTGCACCAGGTCGTCGTCCACGTCGGCCCGGGTGATCAGCAGGTTGGGCACCGCGACGGTGGCGACCGCGTCCTTGGGCTCGGCCATCGGGTAGGTGCCCTTGGGCATGGTGGCCGCCCGGTAGGCGTCGGTGCCGCCGCCCTCCAGCTTGTGCACCGTCTCGGCGAGGTCGCCCAGCGGCACGATCCGGATCCGGACCAGCTCGGACAGGTCGGTGAGCGCGTTGGTCGGCAGCCCGCCGGACCAGAAGAAGGCGTCCAGCCGGCCGGCCTTCAGCTCGTTGGCGGCGGCGCCGACGCCCAGGAAGAACGGCTCGATGTCGTGGTCCGGGTTCAGGCCGGCCGCGGTCAGCAGCCGCCGGGTCACCAGGTTGACCCCGGAGAGCGACTGGCCGACGCCGACCCGCAGGCCCTTGAGGTCGGAGGCCCGGCGCACCGGGGAGTTGGCGGGCACCACCAGCTGCAGGTAGTCGTCGTAGAGCCGGGCGATCGCCCGCAGCTTCTCCCGGCCGGGACCGGTGTACTGGGCCACCGCGTCGGCGGTGGCGATCGCGAAGTCGTCCCGGCCCTGGGTCACCCGGGCCAGGTTCTCCAGCGACCCCTCCGAGTTGTCCAGTGCCAGCCGCACCCCCGGCATCGCCTTGGTGACGTGCCCCTCCAGCAGCTGCCCGTACCGGTCGTACACCCCGCTGGTGACCCCGGTGGCCAGCCGGATCTCGCCGCGCGGGTAGCCGGTCGAGCGGCTCTCCGACAGCCACCACCCGCCGAGCCCGGACAGCACCAGCACCAGGGCCAGCACGAACCGCCACAGCGGTCGGCGCGCGGCCGTGCGGACGGCTGCGCCGAGGCGGGCGGGAGTACTGGGGGCCATGCAGGGATAGTGCCAGGCGCGCGCGGCGAACGGGAGGGGAAAGGGGGACGGAACGGGATGGGGGAGCGGCCTCGCGGGTAACGGCCGGGAAAAGTCGTTCGCGGCTGCCCGTACTCTGGTTGGGTGAGCGGTGACAGCGGATCGAAGAGCTACAAGGTCGTCACGTACGGCTGCCAGATGAACGTCCACGACTCCGAGCGGCTCTCCGGGCTGCTGGAGGACGCCGGGTACGTGAAGGCCGGGCAGGACGGCGACCCGGACCTCGTGGTGTTCAACACCTGCGCGGTGCGGGAGAACGCCGACAACAAGCTGTACGGCAACCTCGGGCAGCTCGCGCCGGTCAAGACCCGTCACCAGGGCATGCAGATCGCCGTCGGCGGCTGCCTGGCGCAGAAGGACCGCGACACCATCGTCAAGAAGGCCCCCTGGGTCGACGTGGTGTTCGGCACCCACAACATCGGCCACCTGCCGGCGCTGCTGGAGCGGGCCGCGGTCGAGCGCAAGGCCCAGGTCGAGATCCTGGAGTCGCTGGAGACCTTCCCCTCCACGCTGCCCACCCGCCGCGAGTCGGCCTACGCCGCGTGGGTCGCGATCTCGGTCGGCTGCAACAACACCTGCACCTTCTGCATCGTCCCGGCGCTGCGCGGCAAGGAGGAGGACCGCCGCCCCGGCGACGTCCTCGCCGAGATCGAGGCGCTGGTCGACGAGGGCGTCATCGAGGTGACCCTGCTCGGCCAGAACGTCAACGCCTACGGCTCCGACCTGGGCGACCGCGAGGCCTTCTCCAAGCTGCTGCGCGCCGCCGGGCAGATCGAGGGCCTGGAGCGGATCCGCTTCACCTCGCCGCACCCGCGCGACTTCACCGACGACGTGATCGCCGCGATGGCCGAGACCCCGAACGTGATGCACCAGCTGCACATGCCGCTGCAGTCCGGCTCGGACACCGTGCTCAAGGCGATGCGCCGCTCGTACCGCCAGGACCGCTTCCTGAACATCATCAGGAAGGTCCGGGAGGCGATGCCGGACGCCGCCATCTCGACCGACATCATCGTGGGCTTCCCCGGCGAGACCGAGGAGGACTTCGAGGAGACCATGAAGGTCGTCCGCGAGGCCCGCTTCACCAACGCCTTCACCTTCCAGTACTCCAAGCGCCCGGGCACCCCGGCGGCCGAGATGGCCGACCAGATCCCGAAGGCCGTGGTCCAGGCCCGCTACGACCGGCTGATCGCGCTCCAGGAGGAGATCTCCTGGGACGAGAACAAGAAGCAGGTCGGCCGCACCCTGGAGATCCTGGTCGCCGAGGGCGAGGGCAAGAAGGACGACAAGACCGACCGGCTCTCCGGCCGCGCCCCCGACAACCGGCTGGTCCACTTCACCCGGCCGGCCGAGCCGGTCCGCCCGGGCGACATGGTCACGGTGGAGATCACCTACGCCGCCCCGCACCACCTGCTGGCGGAGGGGCCGACCCTCGGGGTGCGCCGCACCCGGGCCGGCGACGCCTGGGAGAAGCGCCAGGCCAAGCCGGCCGCCAAGCCGGCGGGCGTGATGCTGGGCCTGCCGTCGATCGGCGCCCCGGCGGCGCTCCCGCTCGCCGCTCCGGCGGGCGGCTGCTGCGGCGACTGACCGGTCCGTTCGCACGACGGCCCGGCGGGATCGGACGGTCCCGCCGGGCCGTCGGCGTTCCCGGGGGCGTCGGGGTTCCCGGCCGTCCGGGGGCAGGGCCTAGAGTGATCCACATGCTGGTTGCCGCCGCCGTCTGCCCCTGCCCGCCGCTGCTCGTCCCGGAGGTCGCCGCCGGGGCGGCGGACGAGCTGGAGCCGCTGCGCGCGGCCTGTGACGAGGCGCTGGCCGCGGTGCTCGCGGCCGGGCCGGAGCTGCTGGTGGTGGTCGGCACCGGGCCGGACGCCGAGGTGTGGACCGAGGGCGGGGCCGGGTCGTTCCACCGCTACGGGGTGGAGCTGGTGGCGGGGCTGCCGGGCGGCCGGGCCGAGGGTCCGGAGCTGCCGCCCGCGCTGACCGTCGGCGCCTGGCTGCTCGGACGGGCCGGGGTGACGCTGCCGACGCACGCCTGCGCGGTGCCCGCCGACGCGCCCGCCGACCGGATGCTCGGGCTGGGCCAGGGCCTGGCCGGGCTGGCCGACCGGGTCGGCCTGCTGGTGCTGGGGGACGGCAGCGCCTGCCGTTCGGTGAAGGCGCCCGGGTACCTGGACGAGCGCGCCGAGGGGTACGACGCCGAGCTGGCCCGCGCGCTGGGCTCGGCGGACACGGCGGCGCTGGCCGCGCTGGACGCCGGCCTGGCGGCCGAGCTGAAGGCCGAGGGCCGGGCGCCCTGGCAGGTGCTGGCCGGCGCCGCGGAGGGCGCCGGCCTCACCGCGCGGCTGGGCTACCAGGACGCGCCGTACGGGGTCGGGTACCTGGTCGCCGCCTGGAGCTGAGCCGCCGGAACGCGGCTCCCGGGCCGGTCAGGCCGACGGGCCGGGCGTGCCGTCCGTCGGGCCGCCGCCCGGGGCCTGCGGCTTGTGGGCGAAGTCGTCCACCGCGCCCTTGGCCTTGCTGGTGCCGTGCTCGATCTTCTCGCTGTACTTGCCCTTGGTGGCCTTGTCGATCGCGCCGCCGGCCTTCTCCACGGCGTTCTCGATCTGCTCGCTGTGCTTGCCGGCGAACTCGCTGGCCTTCTCCTTGAACTCGCCGGCCTTGCCCTTGAGGTTGTCCATCAGACCCATGGCGCCTCACCTTTCCTCTGCTGTCTCTCTCACAACGTCCATCACGGCCGAACCGTTCGCAACGGCACGCGATGGCCGAAAACCGGTGCAATCGGTCATATGTTCGCCAGGTCGGGACCGGGTCGGACGGTGTGGCCGGGCCGGGTGGCCGGGCGGCCCGTCGGGCGGCCGGCGTTCTTTGGCAGACTTGACCGGTGAGCAGCTCCTCCCCCGCCCAGCCCCGCGTCGTCTCGGTGGTCGGCGCGACCGCCGCCGGCAAGTCCGACCTGGCCGTCGCCCTGGCCCTCGCCCTCGACGGCGAGGTGATCAACACCGACTCGATGCAGCTCTACCGCGGCATGGACATCGGCACCGCCAAGCTCACCCGGGAGGAGCGCGGCGGCGTCCCGCACCACCTGATGGACGTCTGGGACGTCACCGAGGCGGCCAGCGTCGCCGAGTACCAGCGGCTCGCCCGGGCCGAGATCGACCGGCTGCTCGCGGCCGGCCGCACCCCCGTCCTGGTCGGCGGCTCCGGGCTGTACGTCCGGGCGGCGATCGACGAGATGGAGTTCCCCGGCACCGACCCGGCGGTCCGCGCCCGGCTGGAGGAGGAGCTGGCGCAGGCCGGCCCGTACGCGCTGCACCGGCGGCTGGCCGAGCTGGACCCGCCCGCCGCCGAGGCCATCCTGACCTCCAACGGGCGGCGGATCGTCCGCGCCCTGGAGGTCATCGAGATCACCGGGCAGCCGTTCACCGCCAACCTTCCGAGCAACACCGCCGTCTACGACGCGGTGCAGATCGGCGTCGCGGTGCCGCGCCCCGAGCTGGACGAGCGGATCACCCTGCGGGTGGACCGGATGTGGGCGGCCGGGCTGCTCGACGAGGTGCGGGAGCTGGAGCAGGTCGGGCTGCGCGAGGGCCGGACCGCCTCCCGGGCGCTCGGCTACCAGCAGGTGCTCGACCACTTCGCCGGCGAGTGCACCGAGGACGAGGCGCGCGCCGAGACGGTCCGGGCCACCAAGCGGTTCGCCCGGCGGCAGGAGTCCTGGTTCCGCCGGGACGACCGGATCCACTGGCTCGCCCGACCGGCCGGCACCGACCCGGTCGCGCTGCTGGACCGCTCGCTGGAGCTGATCCACCGTCAGGAATCCGCCGTCCGGTAGGTGCTTTCCGGCCATGTGGCGGTGCAGTTGCGCGCGCAGACGGCCGTGCAGGACGACCCGGCGGTCACGGCCGGATCACGTGATGGCCACGGATCACCCGTCGACCCCGGTCAGGCCCGGAACGCCACCCTGGACATGCCATCATCGATGTCATAAGGGTCGGCCCGGGCGGGTCGGCCGTGCCCGGCCGCGAGTCCGCACTCGTGTCGAACTGTCAGGGGAGGCCGCGTGTCGACGGGTACCGGCCCCGAAGCCGGCCAGGGCGCCAGGGCGATGGGCGGAGGGCCGATGAGTGGGAGCGCCACGGCGCAGGCCGACGGCCTGGACGCCTCGACCCTGCCCGACCTGCCGGTGCTGACCGGACTCGACGCGCCCACCTCGTACGCGGTCGCGCTGGACACCCGCGCCCCGGCCGGCGCCGTGCACGAGCGGGAGATCCGCCCGCGCCGCCGGCTCCGCTGGTGGCAGACCCTGCCGATCGCGCTGCTGGCCACCGCCGGCTCGCTGATGTTCGCCTTCCCGCTGGCCTTCGGCTCGGCCGGGGCCGGCTCGGCGATGATCGGGATGCTCGGCCTGCTGCTCACCGCCGCCTCGCTCGGCTGGGGCGCGATGGCCGCCCGGCACGCCGGCTACAAGTGGCCCGGCCTGCCGCGCCGCGGCACCGGCGAGCGGGCCGGGTGGAAGGCGATCGTGCTCTACACCCTGATCGTGCTGGCCGCCTGCGCGCTGGCCCTCTGGCGAGTGGTCCGCCTCTCCGGCCGGTAGGAGGGGGCGCCCGCTCACCTCCGGGGCGTCCGGCAGGTGAACCGGAGCGGGGGAGTCCGGGGCGGCTCAGTACCATCGGGAGGGTGACCGCATCCTCCGCGCAGCCCGTCGGCCTCCCCTTCCTCAAGGGGCACGGCACCCAGAACGACTTCGTGATCATCCCCGACCCGGACGGCCGGCTGACGCTCGGCCCCGAGGCCGTCGCCGCGCTCTGCGACCGCCGGGCCGGGATCGGCGGCGACGGGCTGCTGCGCGTGGTGCGGTCGGCCGCCGACCCGGCCGCGGCCGACCAGGCGGACCGGGCCGAGTGGTTCATGGACTACCGCAACGCCGACGGCTCGATCGCCGAGATGTGCGGCAACGGCGTCCGGGTCTTCGCCCGCTACCTGATCGAGGCCGGGCTGGCGAAGCCGGGCGAGCTGGCGGTGGCCACCCGGGCGGGCGTGCGGACCGTGCGGGTCGCCGAGGACGCCGAGGACGGCACCCCCGGCCAGGTCACCGTGGACATGGGCCGCGCGGTGCTGCCCGGTCCGGACGGGATCGAGGTGACCGTCGGCGAGCGGAGCTGGCCGGCCCTGAACGTCAACATGGGCAACCCGCACGCGGTGGCCTTCGTGGCGAGCCTGGACCACGCCGGGAACCTCTGGGAGGCGCCGCTGACCAGCCCCGCGACGGCCTACCCCGAGGGCGTCAACGTCGAGTTCGTGGTGGAGCGCGGGCCGCGGCACGTCGCGATGCGGGTGTTCGAACGCGGCTCCGGCGAGACCCGCTCCTGCGGCACCGGCACCTGCGCGGTCGCGGTGGCCGCCGCCCGCCGGGACGGCGTCGACCCGACCGTCACCGGCGAGCCGGTGACCTACACCGTGGACGTGCCGGGCGGCCGGCTGCTGCTCACCGTCCACCCGGACGGCCGGGTGGAGAAGACCGGTCCGGCGGTGATCGTGGCCCGCGGCGAGCTCGACCCGCGCTGGCTGGCGGCCCTCACCGGCTGACGCCGCCTCCGGGCTCGTCCGGCCCGGCCGGGCGGCAGCGTCCGTTTGCCCAATTCGTACAGCGCCGAATCCCCCCGTTCGGGTGATAGCCATGACGGACGGGAAGCGGGGCATCGCGGAACGTGCTCTGCTCGGTAGCATGGACCACCGGGTCGGCCCAAGCTCCCGGTACTGCTGCCGGAGGTGCCGATGACCATCGAAGCAGGGCAGCCCCTGGCGGGGCAGCCGACGTCCGCACGGCAGGCCGGGTCCCGCCGGCCGCTCGGCGGACTGGGCCGGGCGGCCCTCGGCCGGGCCGGGCGGGCCGCCCTGCTGGCCACCGGCCGGCCGCCGGTGCCGGACGCCCTCGAACCGCTGGTCCAGGCCCACCGGCGGCACCATCCGCAGGCCGACCTCGGCCTGCTCGGCCGCGCCTACCGGCTGGCCGAGGCCAGCCACCGCGGCCAGAAGCGCAAGAGCGGCGAGCCGTACATCACCCACCCGCTCGCCGTCACCATGATCCTGGCCCAACTCGGCGCCGGCACCACGACCTTGGTCGCCTCGCTGCTCCACGACACCGTGGAGGACACCGAGTTGACGCTGGCGCAGGTGGCCGAGGGCTTCGGGCCCGAAGTCGCCTACCTGGTCGACGGGGTGACCAAGCTGGAGAAGGTCGACTTCGGCGCGGCGGCCGAGGCCGAGACCTTCCGCAAGATGCTGGTCGCCACCGGGGACGACGTCCGGGTGATGGTGATCAAGCTGGCCGACCGGCTGCACAACATGCGCACCATCCGGCACATGAAGCCGGCCAGCCAGGTGCGGATCGCCAAGGTCACCCGGGACGTGCTGATCCCGCTGGCCGAGCGGCTCGGCATCCAGGTGCTCAAGGCGGAGCTGGAGGACATCGTCTTCGCCACCCTGCACCCCGAGGAGCACACCCGCGCGCGTGCCCTGCTCGCCCGGCACGAGGACGGACCGGACACCCTGCTCGCCCCGTTCGCCCGCGACCTGGGCCGCCAGCTGGCCGAGGCCGGGGTCGCCGCCGAGGTCACCGTCCGGCCCCGGCACTGCGTGTCGCTGCACCGGGTGCTGCTCAAGCGGGCCGCCGCGCCCGGCCCGGACGGCCGGCCGCAGGCGCCGCAGCCGGCCGACTTCGGGCGGCTGCTGGTGGTGGTCGAGGAGAACGCCGACTGCTACGCCGTGCTCGGCGAGCTGCACACCTGCTGGACGCCGCTGCCCGGCGAGTTCAAGGACTTCGTGGCCGCCCCCAAGTTCAACCTCTACCAGTCGCTGCACACCGCCGTCGCGCTGGCCGGCGGCGAGGTGGTCGAGGTGCTGGTCCGCACCCGGCGGATGCACGAGGTCGCCGAGACCGGGGTGGTCGCGCTGGGCGACCCGCGCCAGCCCGGGGCGAGCGGCGGCGAGCCGGGCCGGGACGAGCTGGACCGCACCGACCCGGCCCGGCCCGGCTGGCTCTCCCGGCTGCTGGAGTGGCAGCAGGAGACCCCGGACCCGGACGCCTTCTGGTCCGCGCTCACCGCCGACCTGGCCGGGGACCGCGAGATCACCGTGGTCACCGAGGGCGGCGAAACGCTTCAGCTGCGGGCCGGCGCGACCTGTGTGGACGCCGCCTACCTGCTCGGCGAGGAGACCGGCCACCGCTGTATCGGCGCCCGGGTGAACGGGCGGCTCACCGCGCTCTCCACCGTCCTCCAGGACGGCGACCGGGTGGCGATCCTGACCGAGCAGACCGGGCCGGCCGGGGCGGCGGGGGCCGGGCCCGGCGACGGCGCCGACGGCACCCGGGCGGCCGGGGAACCGGCGGGGAGCGGCGGCCCCGAGGGCCCCGAACCGTCCGGACCGGCGCCCGAGTGGCTCGCGCACGCCCGCACCCCGGCCGCCCGGCTGGCCATCGAGCGCTGGCTGGCCGACCACCCGCCGCGCCGCCCGGCACCGCCCCGGCACGGACCGAAGGGGCGCGCCGGCGCCGAGGGGGAGGAGGGGAGAGCGAGCGGACGCCGATCGGCGGTGCCGGACCGGAGCGCCCCGCCTGCCGACCGCCCCGCCGCCCCGGTCACCGTGGCCGACCGCCCCGCGGCGCCGGTCCGGCTGGCCCGCTGCTGCACCCCGGTGCCGCCGGACGAGATCGTCGGCTACCCGATCCGGGCCGGCGCGGTCGCCGTGCACCGGGCCGGCTGTCCGGCCGGGGAGCGGATGCGGGCCGACGGGCGCGGCGCGCTGGCGGTCCGCTGGCGGCCCGGCGGCGCCCCGCCGGCCGGCTACCGGGCCACCCTGCGGGCCGAGGCGCTGAACCGCCCCCGGCTGCTCGCCGACCTCACTGAGGCGATCTCGGCGGAGGGCGTCGGGATCGTCTCGGCCGAGGTCGAGCCGCCGCAGGAGCTGCGGGTCCGGCACACCTACACCGTCGAGCTGCCCGACCCGGCCGCGCTGGCCGGCGTGCTGCGGGCGATGCTGCGGGTCTCCGGGGTGTACGACGTCGAGCGGCCGCACGCCCCGGCGGGCGGCGGTCCGGGCCGCGCCCCGGCGGCCGCGGCGGGGGCCCCGGCGGGGACCGGAGCGGGGGAACCTGCGGCGCCGGCCGGAAATGCGGATGACCCGTCCGCGCCCGGCGTGCGAACATCGTGGGGAATTCACGGCCGGACCGCGGCGTTCACCGGGCAGAGGAGTCTCAGCCGGTCCCGCGGCCCCGAGGGGTAGCTCACACCTCGCCCGAGTGGTAGACGGGGCGGCAGCTGGGCACACTCCTTGCGCGACCGTCGCGTACGGTTGCGCACAGGCCACCCGTACCAGTAGCCAAAGGACAGAATGACCTCCACGTTCGACACCCGCGACCACGCCGACGCCCCGCGCCGCATCGACGGTCTGCGGGCGGAAGCCCTCATGGACGAGGACCTCGCGGCCATCGACGAGGACCTCGGCCACCACTACGACGGCGACCAGTACGACCGCAGCGAGCGTGCCGCGCTGCGCCGTGTCGCCGGTCTCTCCACCGAGCTCGAGGACGTCACCGAGGTCGAGTACCGCCAGCTCCGCCTGGAGCGCGTGGTGCTCGTCGGGGTGTGGACCGACGGCACCCTGGAAGAGGCCGAGAACTCGATGGCCGAGCTCGCCGCGCTGGCCGAGACGGCCGGCTCCCAGGTGCTCGACGGCGTCATCCAGCGCCGCGACAAGCCCGACGCGGCCACCTACATCGGCTCCGGCAAGGCGAAGGAACTGCGCGACATCGTCGCCTCCACCGGCGCCGACACCGTGGTCTGCGACGGTGAGCTCACCCCGGGCCAGCTGATCCACCTGGAGGACGTGGTCAAGGTCAAGGTCGTCGACCGGACGGCCCTGATCCTCGACATCTTCGCCCAGCACGCCAAGTCCCGCGAGGGCAAGGCGCAGGTCTCGCTCGCGCAGATGCAGTACATGCTGCCGCGCCTGCGCGGCTGGGGTCAGTCGCTCTCCCGGCAGATGGGTGGTGGTGGCTCCGGCTCGTCCGGCGGCGGCATGGCCACCCGTGGTCCCGGTGAGACCAAGATCGAGACCGACCGGCGCCGGATCCGCGAGAAGATGGCGAAGCTCCGCCGGGAGATCGCCGAGATGAAGAAGGGCCGCGACACCAAGCGCCAGGAGCGCAAGCGCCACCAGGTGCCGTCCGTGGCCATCGCCGGCTACACCAACGCCGGCAAGTCCTCCCTGCTCAACCGGCTCACCGGCGCGGGCGTGCTGGTGGAGAACTCGCTGTTCGCCACCCTCGACCCGACCGTGCGCCGGGCGCAGACCCCGAGCGGCCGGCTCTACACGCTGGCCGACACCGTCGGCTTCGTCCGGCACCTGCCGCACCACCTGGTCGAGGCGTTCCGCTCCACCATGGAGGAGGTCGCCGACGCCGACCTCATCCTGCACGTGGTGGACGGCTCGCACCCCGAGCCGGAGACGCAGCTGGCCGCCGTCCGCGAGGTGGTCGTCTCGGTCGACGCGCAGAACGTGCCGGAGATCGTGGTGATCAACAAGGCCGACGCCGCCGACCCGCACGTGCTGCAGCGCCTGCTGCGCCGCGAGCCGCACGCCATCGTGGTGTCGGCCCGCACCGGCCAGGGCATCGAGGAGCTGCTCAAGCTCATCGACGAGGAGCTGCCGCGCCCGGCCGTCGAGGTGCACGCGCTCGTGCCGTACACCCAGGGCGCCCTGGTGTCCCGGGTGCACGCCGAGGGCGAGCTGCTCGGTACCGAGCACACCGCCGAGGGCACCCTGCTGCACGCCAAGGTGCCGGCCGAGCTGGCCGCCGAGCTGGAGTACTTCGCGGTGGCGCTGACGCCGCAGGGCTGATGCCGCGGGGCTGAGCCGCGCCGCACACGGACGGGCCCCGGTCCCCCTCCTTCGGGAAGGGGGCCGGGGCCCGTCCGGCGTTCGCGCCGGCTACTTCTTCTTGGTGATCCAGTCCAGCGCCTGCTTGGCGACCGTCTCCAGGTACGGCCCGCTCAGCGAGGTGTGCTCCTGGGTGCCGATCGAGGTGTTGGACACCAGGGCGAGCTTGCCGTCCGGCATCGGGGCGAACCAGCCGCCGCCGCTGGACCCCTGGGTCATGTTGCAGCCGATGGTGAGCATCGACGGGCGCTTCGCGTCGAAGGACAGCCGGGTCGGCTTGCCGCCCTCGCACTTCTCCAGCTCCTGGCCGTCGAACGGCTTGTACAGCGGGTAGCCGATCGCCGTGACCGAGAGCTTGTCGCGCGGGGCGTCGAACCAGACCGGGACGGCCGCGCCGACCGTCTCCTCCAGCGACTTGCCGGTGTCGTTCTGGTTGCTCACCCGCATGATCGCGAAGTCGTACTGGCTGGCCGCGTCACCGGTGCCGCCGCCCTCGACCAGCCACTGCGGCGAGGTCACCACGTCCTTGGCCCACCAGGTGCCGAGCGGCGCCAGCTCGGCCAGCGGGGCCTTCTTGCCGCCGCTGGACGCGCCCGAGTTGTTGTAGGCCGGGACGAAGACCAGGTCCTTGAAGTAGTTGCCGCCCTTGCCCGGGTGGACGCAGTGCCCGGCCGTCCAGACCAGGTTGCTCTTGCCCGGGCGCGCCGGGTCCTGGATCACGGTGGCCGAGCAGTTGCCGCGGCCGCCCTCGGCGGAGAAGAAGATCTTCCCGGACGGCTGCTTGGTGTACGGGCGGGGCACCGGCACGGCCTTGACCACCGGCGGCTCGGGGTCGGTGACCCCGGCGTCGTCGGCGGGCTTGGCGGTGGGCGGCGCCGGGTCGGCCGGCTTGGAGTCGCCCATCTTGTCCGGGTTCCAGAAGTCCTTGACGATCGGGTTGTTGAAGACGTGCTTGGACGCCCAGGCGTCCCAGTCCTCGAACTTCCACTTCGTCAGGTCGTCCCAGCTCTTCGGCAGGCCCTCCAGCAGGCTGGTCGGGATGCCCGAGGGCAGGGTGATGCCGCCGATCACGCCACTGCCGCCCCCCGCGGCGGTGGCGGAGGCGGACGCGCTGCCCGAGGCGGGCGGCGGTGCGGCGGTGCCCCCGCCGCCCGAAGGCCCGTCCGGGCCGCAGGCGGTGACGGCGAACAGGGTCCCCGCGGCGAGGGCCGCGGCCACGGCTGACCGGTGGATCGCTGGCATGGTGTGCTTCCCCCTGGTGGTTCGGTGTGGGCGGCGGACCGCCGTCCTGGAGTCTCCCACTGGCCTTCAGGACGACCCCGCCCGCCCCCCGGTTTCCGGCCGGCGGCGGGGTCACCGAGTTGTGACGTGGCGCCGCGCCGCACGGCCGGTCGGGTGACGTCGGCCGGGCCCGCTCGTTGGCACGGCGGGCCCTTGCTCGCTCCTGAGTGTTGAACATTCACCACTCTTCACTCGGACGAGTGAGCCGTCCTTGTGATCACCCCTCAGGGATAGGTAACCCTTACCTGACGCGACGGTGCGAGCGCCCGCCGGTTCCTCTCCACCCCACGCGCGTCGGCACCCCACGCGCACCAAGGAGCAGCATTGAGCACCGCCCTCACCGGAGCCCCGCCGGACCTCCCGGCGCACCGACCCGGGCCCGCCGGCCCCGCCGCGGCCGGCCCCGCCACCCCGGCCGGTCCGGTCCCGGCCGACCGGCTGCTCCACCCGGACCCGGCCGTCGCCGCCGAACAGGCCGCCCTGGAAGCCCTGCTGCGCTGCTGGGCCCGTGAGACCGGCACCGTCCCCGGCCCGGACGGACAGCTGCGGATCCCCGTCCTCGGCGGCGCCGCCCGGCTCTCCGCCCGGGTCCGGCACTGGTCGCCGGCCGGCTGGCACCGGTTCGGCCCGGCCACCCTCGCGCCCGGCGGGGCGACCGCGGCGGGGGAGGCCCCGGGCACCCCGGTGGACGCCGTCACCGCCGCCGCCCTGCTCGCCGCCGCGGCCGCCGACCGGCCCGACCCCGGCCGGATCGCCGACCTCGCCGCCCGGGTCGCCGACTCGGTGGTCCGCACCGCCGACATCCTCACCCACCACCGCACCACCCCCGCCCCGGCCCCCGGCGGGCCCGAGGGCTCGCAGTTCCTCGCCGCCGAGCAGTCCCTGCTGCTCGGCCACCCGCTGCACCCCACCCCGAAGAGCCGGGACGGCCTCGGCCCCGCCCAGAGCGCCGCCTACTCGCCCGAACTGCACGGCTGCTTCCCGCTCCACTGGTACGCCGTCGACCGCGAACTGCTCGCCGCCGGCTCCGCCCTCACCGAGAGTGCCGACCGGATCACCGCCCAGCTCCTCGGCGACCCCGCCCTGCTGCCGCCCGGCACCGCCGCCCTGCCGCTGCACCCCTGGCAGGCCCGCGAACTCGCCCACCGCCCGGCCGTCGCCGCCCTGCTCGCCGAGGGCCGGCTGCACGACCTCGGCCCGGCCGGCGCCGCCTGGTACCCCACCTCCTCGGTGCGCACCGTCTACCGGCCCGGCACCCCGTGGATGCTCAAGCTCTCGCTCGGCCTGCGGATCACCAACTCCCGCCGCGAGAACCTCCGCAAGGAACTGCACCGCGGCCTGGAGATGCACCGGCTGCTGGAGAGCGGCCTCGGCGCCGAGTGGCGGGCCGCCCACCCCGGCTTCGACGTCGTCCGCGACCCGGCCTGGATCGGCGTCGACCACCCCGACCTCGGCGACCCCGGCGGCCTGGACACCGTGCTGCGCGCCCAGCCCTTCGCCCCGGCCACGCGCGCCTACTGCGTGGCCGGGCTGGTCGCCGAACGGCCGCACGGCGCGGCCGAGACCGTCCCCTCCCGGCTCGGCGACCTGCTGCGCGCGCTCGCCGCCCGCACCGGCCGCCCGCTGCCCACCGTCGCCGCCGAATGGTTCCTGCGCTACCTGGACGCCGTCGTGCTGCCCGTCCTCTGGCTGGACGGCCGGGCCGGCATCGCGCTGGAGGCCCACCAGCAGAACAGCCTCGTCCTGCTCGACGCCGACGGCTGGCCGACCGGCGGCCGCTACCGCGACAACCAGGGCTACTACTACCGGCAGAGCGCCGCCGACCGGCTCACCGCCCGGCTCCCCGGCCTCGGCGCGCGCAGCGACACCTTCCTCGACGACCCGGTGATCGACCACCACTTCGCCTACTACCTGGGCATCAACCACGTCCTCGGCCTGATCGGCGCCCTCGGCTCCCAGCAGCTCGCCGACGAGACGGTGCTGCTGGCCGCGCTCCGCCGCTTCCTGGCCGGCCCGGCCGTCACCGCCACCGGCTCCGCGCTGCCCGCCCTGCTGCTCGACGCGCCCACCCTGCCGTGCAAGGCCAACCTGCTCACCCGGATCCAGGGCCTGGACGAACTGGTCGGCCCGGTCGCCACCCAGTCCGTCTACGTCGACATCCCCAACCCGGTGGCCGGGGCGTGACCGGCGCCGACGAGCCGTCCGGCCGGGGCGTGACCGGCGCCGACGAGCCGTCCGGCCGGGGCGTGACCGGCGCCGACGAGCCGTCCGGCCGGGCCGTGACCGGCACCGACGAGCCGTCCGGGTGGGGCGCCATGGCCACCGCCGCCGGGGAGTTCCGGCTCCGGGCGGTCCGGCTCCCCGCCGACCTCGGGCTGCTCGCCGACTGGATGAACGACCCCGAGGTCGCCGCTTTCTGGGAGCTCGCCGGCCCGCCCGCCGTCACCGAGCGGCACCTGCGCGCCCAGCTCGACGGCGTCCGACCCGGCGGCGCCGGACCCGAGGGCGCCGGACCCGAGGGCGCCGGACCCGACGGCACCGGCCCCGAGGGCGACCGGCACAGCCTGCCCTGCCTCGGCCTGCTCGACGCCGTCCCGATGAGCTACTGGGAGGTCTACCGCGCCGATCTCGACCCGCTCGCCGCGCACTACCGCGCCCGGCCCCACGACACCGGCCTGCACCTGCTGCTCGGCCCCGCCGGCAGCCGCGGCCGGGGCCTCGGCGCCACCCTGCTGGCCGCCCTCGCCGACCGCGTCCTGCGGGAACGGCCGCACTGCCAGCGGGTGGTCGCCGAACCCGACGTCCGCAACCGGCGCTCCGTCCGCGCCTTCGAACGGGCCGGCTTCCGGCTCGCCGCCGTACTCGACCTGCCCGCCAAGCGCGCCGCCCTGATGATCCGCGACCGCGCCCCGCACCGTGACCGCGCGCACGCCCCGCACCCCGCCTAGGACGTTCCCGACCCATGGACACCCCAGCACCCCCGCCCGGCCCCTACGACCTGCTCGGCGTCGGCATCGGCCCGTTCAACCTCTCGCTCGCCGCGCTCGCCGAACCCGTTCCCGGCCTGCGCACCCTGTTCTGCGACCGGCGCCCGGAGTTCCGCTGGCACCCCGGGATGCTGGTCGACGGGGCCCGGATGCAGGTGCCCTTCCTCGCCGACCTGGTCTCCCTGGTCGACCCGACCAACCCCTGGTCCTTCCTCAACCACCTGCGCGAACAGGACCGGCTCTTCCCCTTCTACTTCACCGAGCGCTTCCAGCTCACCCGCCGCGAGTACGACCACTACTGCCGCTGGGCCGCCGAGCGGCTCGCCAACTGCCGCTTCGGCACCGAGGTCACCGCCCTGCACTGGGCCGGCGACCGCTACCGCGCCGAGCTGCGCGAGACCGCCACCGGCCGGACCCGCACCGTCGAGGCCCGCCACCTGGTGCTCGGCGTCGGCACCCGGCCGACCCGGCCCGCCGCCTTCGCCGCCCTGGACGGCCACCCGCGCGCCTTCCACTCGGCCGACTACCTCGACCGGCGGGCCGACCTGGCGGGCGCCCGGGACATCACCGTGGTCGGCAGCGGCCAGTCCGGCGCCGAGGTCTTCCTGGACCTGCTGCGCCGCCACGACGGCGACGGCGTCCGGCTGCGCTGGCTCACCCGCACCCGGGCGCTGGCACCGATGGAGTACTCCAAGCTCGGCCTGGAACACTTCACCCCCGACTACACCCGGTACTTCCACGGCCTGCCCGAGGCCGTCCGGGACACCCTGGTCGACGCCCAGTGGCAGCTGCACAAGGCCGCCTCCGCCGAGACCCTCGCCGAGATCCACGACCACCTGTACGAGCGCACCGTCGGCCGGCCGATCGACAGCGCGCCGGTCGAGATCACCCCCGGCACCGCCGTCACCGACGCCCGGCCCGGCCCCTGCGGCGGGCTCGAACTGCGCTGCGAGCACACCGACTCCGGCACCGGGCACGTGCTGCGCACCGACGCCGTGGTGCTCGCCACCGGTTACCGGGCGGCCCGTCCGGCCGCCCTGGAACCGCTCGCCGGGCTGATCGACTGGGACGGCGCCGGCCGCTACCGGGTCGACCTCGACCACCGGGTGGCCACCAGGCCCGAGGTCACCGGCGGGCTGTACGTGCAGAACGGCGAACTGCACACCCACGGCGTCGGCACCCCCGACCTCGGGCTCGGCGCCCACCGGGCCGCGGTGATCCTCAACGCCGTCACCGGCCGGACCGTCCACCGGCTGCCCACCCGCACCGCCTGGACCGGCTTCGCGCCGCCCGCAGCCGTCCCGTCCGCTGAAGCCCCGTCCGCAGCCGTCCCGTCCGCCGAAGCCCCGACCCCGTCCGTCGCCGACCTCCCCCGACCCCAGGAGCCGACCCGTGCCGCAACCGCCGGCCGCTGAACCGCCGCTGTACCTGCCCCCGCAGCTCACCGCCGGGCACTGGCAGCGGGCCGGCCGCGCGCTGCTGGCCAAGATGCTCGGCGAGTTCGCCTACGAGGAGCTGATCACCCCCGTCCCGGACGGCACCGGCGGCCACCTGCTCGCCCTGCCCGAGGCCGAGTACCGCTTCACCGCCCGCCGCGGCGCCTACGGCGGCTGGCTGGTCGACCCCGGCTCCGTCCGGTGCGACCGGCCCGACGGCCTCGACCCGCTGCGCTTCCTCGCGTACGCCCGGCACACCCTCGGCCTGCGCGGCGACACCACCGGCCACCTGCTCCGCGAGCTCACCGCCACCCTGATCGCCGACGCCCACCTGCTGGCCACCGGCCTCACCGCCGCCGAACTCGCCGACCTCGGCCACACCGAACTGGAGGGCCGGCAGGGCGGCCACCCGTGGATCGTCCCCAACAAGGGCCGGCTCGGCTTCTCCGCCGCCGACACCGCCCGCTGGGCCCCCGAGGCCCGCACCGCCCGCCCGCTGCCCTGGCTCGCCGTCCACCGCCGGCTCGCCGAGTACCGGGGCGTCCCCGGCCTGACCGACCCCGAGCGGCTGTACCGCCGCGAACTCGACGACCCGGACGCGCTGCGCGCCCCGCTCGGCCCGGCCGCCGACGACTACCTGCTGCTGCCGGTCCACCCCTGGCAGTGGGACGAGACCGTCGTCCCGCTGTTCGCCCCGTGGATCGCCTCCGGCGAGATCGTCCCGCTCGGCACCGACGGCGACCTGCGGCTGCCCCAGCAGTCGATCCGCTCCTTCTTCAACGAGAGCCGCCCCGAGCGCTGCACCGTCAAGCTCCCGCTGGCCATCCTCAACACCCTGGTCTGGCGCGGCCTGCCCACCGAGCGCACGCTCGCCGCGCCCGCCGTCACCGCCTGGATCCACGGCCTGCGCGACGCCGACCCGTTCCTGCGCGACGAGTGCCGGGTGGTGCTGCTCGGCGAGATCGCCTCGGTCACCGTCGACCACCCGCTCTACCGCGAGCTGCCCGAGGCCCCCTACCAGTACAAGGAACTGCTCGGCGCGATCTGGCGCGAACCGCTCGGCCCCGCGCTGGCGGACGGCGAACGCGCCCGCACCCTGGCCGCCCTGCTCCAGACCGGCACCGACGGCCGCCCGCTGGTCGCCGAGCTGATCGCCCGCTCCGGGCTCACCCCCGCCGAGTGGACCGGCCGGCTGTTCGCCGCGATGCTGCCGCCGCTGCTGCACTTCCTCTACCGCTACGGACTCGTCTTCTCCCCGCACGGCGAGAACGCCATCGTGCTCTTCGACGAGCGGGACACCCCGGTCCGGCTGGCGGTCAAGGACTTCGTCGACGACGTCAACCTCAGCGACCGGGACCTGCCCGAGCTGCGCGGACTGCCCGCCGAGGTCGACGCGGTCCTGCTGCGCGAGGACCCGGCGGGCCTCTGCCAGTTCCTGCACTCCGGGTTGTTCATCGGCGTCTTCCGCTACCTGGCCCCGCTGCTGGAGGCGCGGACCGGGCTGGCCGAGGAGGAGTTCTGGGCGCTGCTGCGCGCCGAGATCCTCCGCCACCAGGCGCGGTTCCCCGAGCTGGCCGAGCGGTACGCGCTGTTCGACCTGTTCCGGCCGCGGATCGACCGGCTCTGCCTCAACCGCAACCGGCTGCTGCTGGACGGCTACGGGGACCGCCCGCACCGCCCGCACGCGGCCCGCCACGGCACCGTCGGCAACCCGCTAGCCGAGGGTGGGGAGGCGCCGCTGCCCGGACAGCGGGACCGGATTGTCACCCCTGCCCCGTAGGGTGGAAGGGCCATGACGAACGACTCCGAATCCCAGCTCCCCGCAGAGGACGCCGACCGCTCCGACAGCGGCGCGGACGCCCCGGCCGAGGCCGTCCCCCGGACCCGCATCCCCGAGCTGCTGCACGCCGCGGTGGCGGCCGTCGGCGGCGTCGAGCGCCCCGGCCAGCTCCGGATGGCCGAGGCCGTCGCCGACGCCGTCGACCACGGCGAGCACCTGCTGGTGCAGGCCGGCACCGGCACCGGCAAGTCCCTCGCCTACCTGGTGCCGGCCCTCGCCCACGGGGACCGCGTGGTGGTCGCCACCGCCACCCTGGCGCTGCAACGCCAGCTGGTCGAGCGGGACTTGCCGCGCACCGTGGAGGCGCTGCACCCGGTGCTGCGCCGCCGCCCGCTGTTCGCGATGCTCAAGGGCCGCTCCAACTACCTCTGCCTGCACCGGGCCAACGAGGGGACCCCGAGCGACGAGGGCGAGGGCCTGTTCGACCCGGTCGAGGCGATGGGCGGGCCCACCGGCAAGCTCGGGAAGGAAGTGCTCCGGCTGCGCGACTGGGCCGACGAGACCGAGACCGGCGACCGGGACGACATGACCCCCGGCGTCTCCGACAAGGCCTGGGCCCAGCTCTCGGTCACCTCCAAGGAGTGCCTGGGCGCCACCCGCTGCGCCTACGGCCAGGAGTGCTTCGCGGAGAAGGCGCGCGAGCGGGCCAAGCTCGCCGACGTCGTGGTCACCAACCACGCGATGCTCGCGATCGACGCGATCGAGGGCGCGCCGGTGCTGCCCGAGCACGGGCTGCTGATCGTCGACGAGGCGCACGAGCTGGTCAACCGGGTCACCGGGGCGGCCACCGCCGAGCTGACCGTCGGCGCGGTGAACCGGACGGTCAAGCGCGCCGCCCGGCTCGCCAACGAGAAGGCGGTCGACGCCCTCCAGGCCGCCGCCGAGAACTACCACGGCCTGATGGAGACCGCCCAGCCCGGCCGGGTCGAGGAGCTGCCCGAGTACCTCGGCTACGCGGTTACCGCGATCCGGGACGCCTCCCGGCAGGTGATCACCTCGCTCGGCGAGACCAGGGACAAGGGGCTCAGCGACGAGGACGCCGTCCGCAAGCAGGCGATGGCCTCCGCCGAGGCGCTGCACGAGACCGCCGACCGGCTGCTCCAGGACTCCGAGTACGACGTGGTCTGGATCGAGCGCAGCGACCGCTTCGGCCCGGGCACCGCCTCGCTGCGGGTCGCCCCGCTGAGCGTCTCCGGGCTGCTGCGCGAGGGCCTGTACAAGGAGCGCTCGGTGGTGCTCACCTCGGCCACCCTCAAGCTCGGTGGCGACTTCAACGGCGTGGCCGGCTCGGTCGGCCTGCCGTCCGAGGCCCGGCTGCCGGACGTGCGCACCCCGGGCGACAGCCCGGAGCCGGCCGCCTTCGGCGACGACGAGCCGGTGCCGCACTGGCGGGGCATCGACGTCGGCTCGCCGTTCAAGTACCCCAAGCAGGGCATCCTGTACGTCGCCAAGCACCTGGCCGACCCCGGGCGCGACCCCGAACGGCCGGACATGCTGGACGAGTTGGCCGATCTGATCGGCGCGGCCGGCGGGCGGACGCTCGGGCTGTTCTCCTCGATGCGCGGCGCCCAGACGGCCGCCGAGGCGATGCGGGAGCGGCTGGACCACCGGATCCTGCTCCAGGGGGAGGACACCCTGGGCGAGTTGATCCGGGAGTTCGCCTCCGACGCGACCAGCTGCCTGTTCGGCACGCTCTCGCTCTGGCAGGGCGTGGACGTGCCCGGTTCGGCCTGCCAGCTGGTGGTGATGGACCGGATCCCGTTCCCGCGTCCGGACGACCCGCTGATGAGCGCCCGGCAGAAGGACGTCGAACAGCGCGGCGGGAACGGCTTCATGGCCGTCGCGGCGACCCACGCGGCGCTGCTGATGGCGCAGGGCGCCGGGCGGCTGGTGCGGGCGGCGGACGACCGGGGCGTGGTGGCGGTGCTCGACCCGCGGGTGGAGACCAAGCGGTACGGGGGCTTCTTCCGGTCCTCGATGCCGGAGTTCTGGTACACCACCGACCGCAACCAGGTGCGCCGCTCGCTGGCCTCGATCGACGCCTCGGCGGCGCCGGTCCGGCCGGTGGTGAAGCGGGGCTGAGCAGGGCGGTTCTTCCGGGGGAACGACGGAGGGGCTCCGCGCGGTGTCGCGTGGAGCCCCTTCCCGTACGTGGTGGGCGAGTGCGGCGGGCGGTGCGGCCGTCAGAGCCGGCGCAGGACCGCCACCACCTTGCCCAGGATGGTCGCGTTGTCGCCGTTGATCGGCTCGTACGCCGGGTTGTGCGGCATCAGCCAGATCCGGCCGTCCTCGCGCTTGAGCCGCTTCACGGTGGCCTCGCCGTCGATCATCGCGGCCACGATGTCGCCGTTCTCGGCGACCGGCTGGCGGCGGACGGTGACCCAGTCGCCGTCGCAGATGGCCGCCTCGATCATCGAGTCGCCGCGCACGGTGAGCGCGAACAGCTCGCCCTCGCCGACCAGCTGGCGCGGCAGCGGGAAGACGTCCTCGACCGTCTGCTCGGCCAGGATCGGGCCGCCGGCGGCGATCCGGCCGACCAGCGGCACGTACGAGGTGGACGGGCGGCCGGCGGTCTCGGCGGTGTTCGGCCGGGCCACCTCGACGCCGCGGACCTCGTAGGCGCGCGGGCGGTGCGGGTCGCGGCGCAGGAAGCCCTTGCGCTCCAGGGCCATCAGCTGGTGCGCGACCGAGGAGGTGCTGGACAGACCGACGGCCTGGCCGATCTCGCGCATGGACGGCGGGTAGCCGCGCCGCTGGACGGAGTCCCGGATGACCTCGATCACCCGGCGCTGGCGCTCGGTGAGGCCGGCCTCGTCGGTGCGGATCCCGGGCGGGCGGCCGGGCGCCGACCTGGTCGGCGCGGGGTGGGCGTCATCGAGCACGGGGGAGTGTTCGATCGGCTGGTCCGGCACGCGGCCCACGCCGGAATGGCCCGGGCCGGCGAGGCGGTGGTCTTCGCTACGGTCCATGGTGATGTCCACACTCTGCTGATTCGTGGTGCGCTGCCCCACCTTGAGCTGGGAGTGTTCCTGCACCGGGATGGTGTTGCTTTCGACGGTGTTCACGGCGGCCCCTCTCGACGGCTGTCCTCTCCTTTTTCCAGCCCAACGCACCTCGTATCGAAAGGTTGCGCCAAACACACGTTCGAGTGAATTATTCGGGAGTTGGCTGACTCGATCAAGGCTTTGTTGTACATCGATTAAATGTTCGACCCGAAGTCGCTTCCGGCAGTTTAGTCGGCGCCGACACGCCAGCGCCCTCGGATCCGCCGTAGACCTACATGTAGTGGCTACAGTCCTCCCCGTGGCCCAGTACTTGTGGTCGAGGCCTCAAGATCGGGTTGCCCGCAGCGCCTCCGGATCGCATAGACTCGACCAGTCCGCACGTCCTGCCAAGGAGGGATCCTCAGGTGCACTGCCCCTTCTGCCGGCACTCCGACAGCCGCGTCGTCGACAGCCGGACCACCGAGGACGGCAGCTGCATCCGCCGTCGCCGGCAGTGCCCGGACTGCGGTCGCCGCTTCACCACGGTGGAAACGGCCGCCCTGATGGTCATCAAGCGCAGCGGCGTCACCGAGCCGTTCTCCCGGGAGAAGGTCATCTCCGGCGTCCGCAAGGCCTGTCAGGGCCGCCCGGTCACCGAGGACGCCCTCGCCCAGCTCGGCCAGCGGGTCGAGGAGTGCGTGCGGGCCACCGGCAACGCCGAGCTCACCACCCATGACGTCGGGCTGGCCATACTCGGCCCGCTCAAGGAACTCGACGTCGTCGCCTTCCTGCGCTTCGCCAGCGTCTACCAGGCGTACGACGGACTGGAAGACTTCGAGGCCGCCATCGCGGAACTCCGCGCCGAGCGTCCCGTCTCCGAGGCGGACGGCGCCTGCGTGCCCGTCGCCGCCGCCGCGCCCTAGCCGGCGCGGCCCACATCGGCCCCTTCCGGGGTCGGCAGCACCTCATGGCCCCCACCGGGGCCGACACGGCTCCCCGTAGGGCCGACGTGTGCCCGAAATCGGTGCACAGATCATGACAAATCGTGCGCAAGCAGACGGCGTCCCGCCTGCCCGCACACCGGAAGAGCGAACCAGCCGTGCCCGGACTTTTCGGGGCACTTCGGGCGTTTGCCCAACCAGGAGGAGGAACAGTGACAGACACCACGAGCGGTTCCGCACGCGGGTCGAAGTCCGACAAGACCGCGGCGAAGGGTGCCGGCAAGGCGCCCAAGGGCGGACTGCGGGTCGAGCGCATCTACACCACCCCTGGCGTGCACCCGTACGACGAGGTCCGCTGGGAGCGGCGCGACGTCGTCATGACCAACTGGCGCGACGGCTCGATCAACTTCGAGCAGCGCGGTGTCGAGTTCCCCGACTTCTGGTCGGTCAACGCGGTGAACATCGTCACCTCGAAGTACTTCCGCGGCGCCGTCGGCACCCCGCAGCGCGAGTGGAGCCTCAAGCAGATCATCGACCGCGTGGTGCTCACCTACCGCGCCGCCGGCGAGAAGAACGGCTACTTCGCCACCCCGGACGACGCCGAGGTCTTCGAGCACGAGCTGACCCACGCCCTCCTCCACCAGGTCTTCAGCTTCAACTCGCCGGTCTGGTTCAACGTCGGCACCAAGCAGCCCCAGCAGGTCTCCGCCTGCTTCATCCTGGCCGTCGACGACTCCATGGAGTCGATCCTCGACTGGTACAAGGAAGAGGGCATGATCTTCAAGGGCGGCTCCGGCGCCGGCCTCAACCTCTCCCGGATCCGCTCCTCCAAGGAGCTCCTCTCCTCCGGCGGCAACGCCTCCGGCCCGGTCTCCTTCATGCGCGGCGCCGACGCCTCCGCCGGCACCATCAAGTCCGGCGGCGCCACCCGCCGCGCGGCCAAGATGGTCGTCCTCGACGTCGACCACCCGGACGTCGAGGCCTTCATCGAGACCAAGGTGAAGGAGGAGGAGAAGATCCGCGCCCTGCGCGACGCGGGCTTCGACATGGACCTCGGCGGGGACGACATCACCTCCGTCCAGTACCAGAACGCCAACAACTCGGTCCGGGTCAGCGACGAATTCATGACCGCCGTCGAGAACGGCACCGAATTCGGCCTGCGCGCCCGGATGACCGGCGAGGTCATCGAGACCGTCGACGCGAAGAAGCTCTTCCGCAAGATGGCCGAGGCCGCCTGGGCCTGCGCCGACCCCGGCATCCAGTACGACTCCACCATCAACCACTGGCACACCTGCCCGGAGTCCGGCCGGATCAACGCGTCCAACCCCTGCTCCGAGTACATGCACCTGGACAACTCCAGCTGCAACCTCGCCTCGCTCAACCTGATGAAGTTCCTGCGCGACGACGACTCGTTCGACGCCGCGACCTTCGCCAAGGTCGTCGAGCTGGTCATCACCGCGATGGACATCTCCATCTGCTTCGCCGACTTCCCGACCGAGAAGATCGGCGAGACCACCCGCGCCTACCGCCAGCTGGGCATCGGCTACGCCAACCTCGGCGCCCTGCTGATGGCCACCGGCCACGCCTACGACAGCGAGGGCGGCCGCGCCCTGGCCGGCGCCATCACCTCCCTGATGACCGGCACCGCCTACCGCCGCGGCGCCGAACTCGCCGGCGTCGTCGGCCCGTACGACGGCTACGCCCGCAACGCCGCCCCGCACCAGCGGGTCATGAAGCAGCACGCGGACGCCTCGAAGGCCGCCGTCTCCGTCGACGAGCTGGACGCCCCGGTCTGGGCCGCGGCCACCGACACCTGGGGCGACGTGCTCCGGCTCGGCGCGCAGAACGGTTTCCGCAATGCCCAGGCCTCGGTGCTCGCCCCGACCGGCACCATCGGCCTGATGATGGACTGCGACACCACCGGCGTGGAGCCGGACCTCGCGCTGGTCAAGTTCAAGAAGCTGGTCGGCGGCGGCTCGATGCAGATCGTCAACGGCACCGTCCCGCGCGCCCTCAAGCGCCTCGGCTACCAGGACGAGCGGATCGAGGCGATCGTCGCCCACATCGCCGAGCACGGCAACGTGGTCGACGCGCCGGGCCTGAAGACCGAGCACTACGAGGTCTTCGACTGCGCCATGGGCGAGCGTGTCATTTCGGCCATGGGGCACGTGCGGATGATGGCGGCGATCCAGCCGTGGATCTCCGGCGCCATCTCCAAGACGGTCAACATGCCCGAGGCCGCCACGGTCGACGAGATCGAGGAGATCTACTTCGAGGCGTGGAAGATGGGCGTCAAGGCATTGGCGATCTATCGCGACAACTGCAAGGTCGGCCAGCCGCTCTCGGCCAAGAAGAAGTCCGGCGAGGACACCAAGGCCGAGGCCGCCCCGGTGGCCCCCGCCGCCGCGGTCGAGAAGGTCGTCGAGTACCGCCCGGTCCGCAAGCGCCTGCCCAAGGGCCGCCCGGGCATCACCACCTCCTTCACGGTCAGTGGTGCCGAGGGCTACATGACCGCCAACTCCTACCCGGACGACGGCCTCGGCGAGGTCTTCCTGAAGATGTCCAAGCAGGGCTCGACCCTCGCAGGCATGATGGACGCCTTCTCCATCGCCGTCTCGGTCGGCCTCCAGTACGGCGTGCCGCTGGAGACCTACGTCTCGAAGTTCACCAACATGCGCTTCGAGCCGGCCGGTCTGACCGACGACCCGGACGTGCGGATGGCGCAGTCGATCGTCGACTACATCTTCCGCCGCCTGGCGCTCGACTTCCTGCCGTTCGAGACCCGCTCGGCGCTCGGCATCCACTCCGTCGAGGAGCGCCAGCGCCACCTGGAGACGGGCTCCTACGAGCCGCTGGAGGTCGAGGAGGAGCTGGACACCGAGACCCTCGTCCAGTCCGCCCCGGTCACCCCGGCCGCCGCCCCGGCCCCGAAGGCCACCCCGGCCCAGGCCCACAACTCGACCGAGCTGATGGAGATCCAGCTGGGCCTGAACGCCGACGCGCCGCTCTGCTTCTCCTGCGGCACCAAGATGCGCCGCGCCGGCAGCTGCTACCTCTGCGAGGGCTGCGGCTCCACCAGCGGCTGCAGCTGACGGAAGACCAGGACGTTCCACCGGATGAGGTGAACGTGTGAGGTGGGGCGAGGACCTGAGGTCCTCGCCCCACCTTTTTCGTCGCTGCCGGATGGTGTCGGAGGTGGCGGTGGGGTGAGGGGACGGGGGCGGAGCGGTATACGGAGCGTGCCTGGCCGAGACTGACCGTCAACTCGTCGGTTGAGCGCACTGTATGAATGGATATGATCGGCCGACCGCGTGTACCGATCACCCGCCCGGAGACGTTCCACGACGTCGGCCGGGCGGTCGCGCATCAGCCCGCCCCGCTGCCGAGGACACCGCACCGATGACAGAATCCACCAGCCCCGACGGCGGGCCACGCCGTCGACCCGATGCGCGCACCAAGGCCCTGACGGCGGCGGCCGCCCTGTTGGCGGTGGTGGCCGGGCCGGTCGGGGTGCTGCGGGCTCTCGACGCCGGGCAGCCGCTGACCGCCGTCGCCGTGGCCGCGGTGGCCGTGCTCTGGCTGATCGCCGTCTGGCAGGCCGCGACCGCCACCGAGCGGGCCCGCCGGCTGGAGGTGGCGCTGGCCGCGAAGGACGACGAGGCCATGGCGGCGCTCGTGGTGGCCGGTTCGGCCCGGCAGGCCGAGGCCGCCGCCCGGTCGCGGGCCGCCGCGGCGGAGGCCGAGCGGGACGAGGCCCGGACCGGACAGGGGCGGGCCGAGGCGGAGGTCACCGCCGCCCGCGCGGAGGCCGCCCGGGCGCGCGCGGCGGTCGAGGCGGAGCTGGCCGAGCGGGCCGCCCTGGACCGGCTGGCCGACGAGGTGCTGCCCGAGGTGGTGAAGCGGCTGCGCGGCGGCGCGACCGTGGACGGCGCGCTGGCCGCCCACCGCGACCACCCCCAGCGCGCGCTGCTGCGCGCCGTCGCCGAGGAGATCGGCCGGGGCGAGAAGCTGCGGGCCGCCGCGCTGGCGGTCTGCGCGACCGCCGCCGGCCGGGTGCAGGCCCTGGCCACGAGCATGCACGCGGAGCTGCGCGAGATGCAGCACCGGCACGACGAGGAGGTCCTCGGCGACCTGCTGCGCCTCGACCACTCGACCGCCCAGGCGGGCCGGATGGCGGACAGCATCGCCGTGCTCACCGGTGCCCGGTCGGGTCGGCGCTGGGCGAAGCCGATCGCGGTGGAGTCGGTGCTGCGCGGCGCGCTCGGCCGGATCGGCGCCTACCAGCGGGTCCGGCTGCACAACGCGAGCACGGCCGCGGTGGCCGGGTTCGCCGCCGAGGGCGTGATGCACGCGCTGGCCGAGCTGCTGGACAACGCCACCAACTTCTCCGCCCCGCCGGCCGAGGTGCACGTGTACGTCGAGGAGGTGCCGGCCGGCCTGGCGATCACCGTCGAGGACAGCGGCCTGGGCCTGAGCGACAGCTGGCTGCGCCGGGCCGAGCGGGCGGTCTCGGCCGAGCCGCTGGACCTGACCGCGCTGTCGGCGGGGACCCGGATCGGCCTGGCGGTGGTCGGGGCGCTGGCCCGCAAGCACGGGCTGCAGATCTCCTTCCGGCCGTCGGCGCGCGGTGGCACCGGGGTGGTGATGCTGATCCCGCAGCAGCTGGTCACGCACCCCGCGCCGGAGGCCGCTCCGGCGCCCGCGGCGCCCGAGCCGATCGCTGCGGCCGTCCCGCGCCCCGCGCTCACCCCCGCGCGCCCGGCGCTGGCCGCCCCGACGGCCGCCCCCGTTCCCGTTTCACCGTCCGTGCCGTCCGCGTCGGCGGTCGTCCCGGCGGCGGCCCCCGCTCCCGTCCGGGTCACCGACAGCGGCCTGCCGCAGCGCCGCCGCGGTCAGACCATGGCCACGACCGCCCCCGCGGCCGCGGCCGCCGACCGGCCGGCCCGTCCGGACGGGGTGAGCGCCGCCGCCCGGTTCGGCGCCTTCCGTCAGGCGGCCCAGCGGGCCAAGGGCGACACCCCGCCCGCGGGCACGCCGGTCATCCCGGACCCCACGGACACCCGGTCCGTCCCGGGCCCCCGGTCCACCCCGGACCCGGTGCCCACCCCGCACCCCGCGTCCGACGCTTCCCCCGTCACCGAGAAGGACTCCTGATGAGCAGTGCCACCGACCGCGACCTCGACTGGCTGTTGGAAAACCTGCTGGGCAACACGCCCGGCACCCGGCACGCCCTGGTGCTCTCCGCCGACGGCCTCAAGCTCTGCCACACCTCCGGGCTGGGCAACGACCAGGCCGACCAGCTGGCCGCGATAGCCTCCGGCCTGCAGAGCCTGGCGCACGGCGCGTCCATCGAGTTCGGTGACGGCACCGGCGGCGTGCGGCAGTCGATGACCGAGTTCCACGGCGGCGTGCTGTGCATCGTGGCGGCCGGCGAGGGCGCGCACCTGGCCGTGGTCACCGACGAGGACGCGGACGTCGGTGTGGTCGGCCACAACATGCACGGGCTGATCGAGCAGATCGGCGTCCACCTCAGCGCCCCGGCCCGGGAGGACGCCGAGGCGGCGGGGGCCGGCGGATCGGTGACCGACGGGAGCGCCCGGGCATGAGCGGGCGCGGGGGGAACACCGACGGGCGTCCGCTCCTGTCCGGCCGGGACGACGACCCGGACCGCCTGTACACCATCACCCGGGGCCGCAGCCGGGCCCCGGAGAACGCGTTCGACCTGGTCACCCTGATCGTCGCCGAGCGGGAGCCGGCACCGGGCATGCAGTCGGAGCACGCGCGCATCCTGCGGATGTGCGAGGCGCCGACCGCCGTGGTGGAGGTCGCCGCGGAGCTGGCGCTGCCGGTGTCGGTGGTGAAGATCCTCCTCGGCGACCTGCTGGAGGGCGGATCGATCACCGCCCGGCACCCGCGGTTCGCGCCGAACAAGGCCCGGCTGCCCGATCTCGACACGCTGAAGCAGGTACTGCATGGACTCCAACAGCTCTGAGGACCGGGACCCGCGCCCGGTCGGGCGGACCCCGCTGCGCCGCACCGCCGACAACGCGCTGAAGATCGTCGTGGTCGGCGGCTTCGGCGTGGGCAAGACCACCCTGGTCGGCGCGGTCAGCGAGATCCGTCCGCTGAACACCGAGGAGACCATGACCAAGGCGGGCGAGGGGATCGACGACCCCACCGGCGCCTGGGGCAAGCGGTCGACCACGGTCGCGTTCGACTTCGGCCGGATCACCCTGTCCGCCAGCCAGGTGCTGTACCTGTTCGGCGCGCCCGGGCAGGAGCGTTTCTGGTTCCTCTGGGACCGGCTGTTCAGCGGCGCCCTCGGCGCGGTCGTCCTGGTGGACACCCGGCGGCTGGAGGAGTCCTGGTACGCCATCGACCGGCTGGAGCACCACGGCACGCCGTTCATCGTCGCCCGCAACAACTTCGGCGAGCCGACCCACAGCCTGGAGCAGGTCCGCGAGGCGCTCGACCTGTCGCCCGACGTGCCGCTGGTGGACTGCGACGCCCGCGACCGGGAGTCCGGCAAGCGGGTGCTGATCGAGCTGGTCCGCCACCTGACCGCCCGGGTCGAGGCCGCGACGGCGGGCGCCCCCGTCGCCCCGGCCGTCGGCGCCGCCGCCCCCGTCCTTGAGGAGAGCACCCCGTGACCGAGCCCGCCGCCGCCACCCCGCCGCCGGGCTGCCCGGCGCACGCCGGCGCCACCCCGCTGTACGGGCCGCGCTTCCAGACCGACCCGGGGCAGCTCTACCGCGAGCTGCGGGCCGCGCACGGCCCGGTCGCGCCGGTCGAGCTGGCCGGCGGGGTCCCGGCCTGGCTGGTGATCGGCTACCGGGAGCTCCAGCTGGTGACCGGTCAGCCGCAGCTGTTCGGCCGGGACTCCACCCGCTGGACCGGCTGGGCGACCGTCCCCGAGAACTGGCCGCTGAAGCCGATGATGGCCCCGGTGCCGTCGATCCTGTACGCCGAGGGCGAGGAGCACGTCCGCCGCTCCCGGGCGGTCACCGACGCGCTGGCCGCCGTCGACCCGTACGAGCTGCGCAAGCACTGCGAGGAGCTGGCCGACCGGCTGATCGACGACTTCGCCGGGCGGGGTGAGGCGGACATGGTCGCCGAGTACGCGCACCGGCTGCCGCTGCTGGTGCTCTGCCGGGTGCTCGGGCTGAGCGAGGAGCAGGCGCCGGTGCTCATCGAGGCCCTGCACACCATGCTGGACGGTGGTCCGGACGCCCCGGCCGGCGCGATGCGGCTGCTCGGCGTGATGCAGGAGCTGGTGGCGGAGAAGGCCGAGTACCCGGGCGAGGACATCGCCTCGCGGATGCTCGCGCACCCGGCGGGGCTGAACCACGAGGAGGTCATGCGGGACCTGCGGGTGCTGCTGATCGCCGGCCAGCAGCCGACCTCGTACTGGATCTCCAACGCGCTGCGGCTGATGCTGACCGACCGGCGGTTCGCCGCCTCGCTGTCCGGCGGCCGGCGCAGCATCAGCCAGGCGCTGAACGAGGCGCTCTGGGAGGACACCCCGACGCAGATCTTCGCGGGCCGCTGGGCGACCCGGGACACCCGGCTCGGCGGGCAGCGGATCGCCGCCGGGGACATGGTGCTGCTCGGGTTCGCGGGGGCCAACGCGGATCCGTCGGTGCGGCAGGCGGACGGCCGGCCGGCCGAGGGCAACCGCGCGTACCTGAGCTACTCGTACGGCGACCACGGCTGCCCGTTCCCGGCGCAGGAGGCGGCCGAGGTGATCGCGACGACGGCGGTCGAGGTGCTGCTGGACCGGCTGCCGGACCTGCGGCTGGCGGTGGCCGAGCACGCGCTGGTGTGGCGGCCGTCGGCCTGGGTGCGCGGGCTGGTGGCGCTGCCGGTGTCGTTCACGCCGGGGTACGCGGGCTGAGGCCCGTTCCGCCGTACGCGGGCTGCGGCCCGTTCCCTTTCCCGTGCACAGGTCCGGAATCCGCAGGACCGGAACCGAAGGAGAGCTGTAGCCGATGACCGCCCCCGCCCCGATAGTCCTCGACCCGCTGGCGCGCGACAACGCCGCCGAGGGCGCGCTGCTGCGCGCCGCCGGCCCGGTGGTGCCGGTGGAGCTGCCCGGCGGTGTCGCCGCCTGGGCGGTCACCCAGCACGCGGCCGCCCGTGAGCTGCTGACCGACGCCCGACTGGTCAAGAACGCCGAGCACTGGGCGGCCTACCAGCGCGGGGACGTGCCGAAGACCTGGCCGCTGATCGGTCTGGCGGTGCCCGGTCCGAGCATGGTGACCACCGACGGCGCGGCGCACCGCCGGCTGCGCGCGCTGGTGGCGCAGGCGTTCACGCCGCGCCGGGTGGAGCTGATGCGCCCGCAGGTGGAGCAGATCACCCGCGGCCTGCTGGACACGCTGGCGGCGGGGGAGCCGGAGGTGGACCTCAAGTCCGCCTTCGCCTTCCCGCTGCCGATGACGGTGATCTGCTCGCTGCTCGGCGTGCCGGAGTCGGACCACGCCCACCTGCGCGACCTGTACGAGCGGTTCTTCGGCGCGCGGCCGAACCCGGAGGGCATCCAGGCGACCATCGCCGGTCTGAACGCCTTCGTCAACGACCTGGTGGCGAAGCGCCGTTCGGCCCCGGGGGACGACCTGGCGAGCGTGCTGCTGCTGGCCGACGCCGAGGGCGGGGCGCTGACCGACGCCGAGGCGGCGGCCACCCTGCGGGTGATCATCGCGGCCGGTCACGAGACCACCGTGAACCTGATCGGCAACGCGGTGCGGGCGCTGCTGTCGCACCCGGACCAGCTGGCGCTGGTGCGGGCGGGCGAGGTCGGCTGGGACGCGGTGGTCGAGGAGTCGCTCCGCTGGACGCCGCCGACCAGCAACTTCCTGTTCCGGTTCGCCGCCGAGGACGTGCCGGTGGGCGACACGGTGATCCCCAAGGGCGAGCCGGTGCTGATCTCGTACAACGCGATCGGGCGCGACCCGGCGCAGCACGGGGTGACGGCCGAGCTGTTCGACGTCACCCGGGACCCGATCCGGCACCTGTCCTTCGGGCACGGCCCGCACGTCTGCCCGGGCTCGCCGCTGGCCCGGCTGGAGGCGGGGATCGCGCTGCCGGCGCTGTTCGAGCGGTTCCCGGAGCTGTCGCTGGCGGTGCCGGACGAGGAGCTGCGGCCGAGCGGCTCGCTGGTGGTGAACGCGCTGAAGGAGCTGCCGGTCCGGCTGTTCTGACCGATCATCCGATCGTCTGCCCCTCGTATGCCCCGCCCCGCCCGGTTCCGGGTGGGGCGGTCGGCGTTCCGGGTCGTTCCGGGGCGTGCGGGGGTGTACGGGGGTGAAGGGCGTGTCGGGACCTTGGCGGCGCGTGGCGGCTGCGTTAACGTCATCAGATCGGCCGGCCGCCGCGTCCATGTCGAACGTCGATCTCCGGTACAGCGCAATGTCGTTCTGTCGTACAGCCGAGCGTCCGCGCCCTGCCGAGGAGGACCGCATTGACCCCCACCCCGACCGTGCCGTCCACGCGTGCCCGCCGCCGTCCATCGGCACTGCCGGCCCTGCTGGCCGTCGTCGCCCTGACCGCGGCCTGCTCCAACAGCTCCGACAGCTCAGGCGGTTCCGGAGGCTCCGGCGGCTCCGCCGGAGCGACGCTGTCCGGTGACTGCGCCGTCTACCAGCCCTATGCGGGGCACGCCGGCAAGACGGTGACGGTGTTCGCGTCGATCCTCAGCCCCGAGTCGGACAACCTGGAGAAGTCCTGGTCCGACTTCAGTCGGTGCACCGGCATCAGGATCAGCTACGAGGGCAGCAACGACTTCGAGTCCCAGCTGCCGGTGCGGGTGAGCGGCGGCAACGCCCCGGACTTCGCGATCATCCCGCAGCCCGGTCTGCTGGCGCAGATGGTGAAGAGCGGCAAGGTGGTCAAGCCGTCGCAGCAGACGGTGGCGAACCAGGCGAAGTGGAGCCCGGTCTGGAAGACCTACGGCTCGGTCAACGGCACCTTCTACGCGGCGCCGATGAGCGCCAACATGAAGTCCCTGGTCTGGTACTCGCCGAAGGCGTTCAAGCAGGCCGGCTACGAGGCCCCGAAGACCTGGGCCGACCTGATGGCGCTCAGCGAGCGGATCGCCAAGGCGGGTGGCGGCAAGCCGTGGTGCGGCGGCATCGCCTCCGGGACGGCCACCGGCTGGCCGGCCACCGACTGGCTGGAGGAGGTGGTGCTCGGCTCGTACGGCGGCGAGGTGTACGACCAGTGGGTGGGGCACCAGCTGAAGTTCTCCGACCCGAAGATCACCGCGGCGATGAAGACCGTCGCCGACTGGATGCAGAACCCGGCCTGGGTCAACGGCGGCTACGGCGACGTGAAGTCGATCGCCACCACGACCTTCCAGGACGCGGGCGCGCCGATCCTCACCGGCAAGTGCTTCATGCTGCAGCAGGCGTCGTTCTACAAGGCGCAGTGGCCGAAGGAGACGAAGATCGGCCCGGACGGCGACATCTTCGCCTTCCACCTGCCGGCGGTGAACCCCTCGGTGCCCAACCCGGTCGAGGGCGGCGGGGAGTTCCTCACCGCGTTCGCGAGCCGGCCCGAGGTGCAGGCGGTCCAGGACTACCTGTCCAGCACGGACTGGGCGAGCAGCCGGGTGCGGACC
The DNA here is from genome assembly GCF_040683335.1 of Kitasatospora sp. NPDC093806. Classification (NCBI taxonomy): domain Bacteria; kingdom Bacillati; phylum Actinomycetota; class Actinomycetes; order Kitasatosporales; family Streptomycetaceae; genus Kitasatospora; species Kitasatospora sp. NPDC093806. The sequence continues at coordinate 108,967 of NZ_JBFBDO010000004.1, read as the reverse complement.
GCGAGCGGCTGGGTTTCGGCCAACCAGGGCGTGGACAAGAGCCTGTACACCGATCCGATCGACCGGCTCTCGGCCGACGCGCTGACCGACCCGGCGGCCACCTTCCGGTTCGACGGCTCCGACCTGATGCCGGCCGCGGTCGGCGCCGGGCAGGAGTGGAAGTCGCTCACCGCCTGGTTCGCCGAGGGGCAGTCGATCCAGAAGACCGCCGCGGACATCGACGCCGCCTGGCCGCAGTAGCGGCGCGCGTCGCGGGACCACCTGTCGAGGGCGGTGCGGGGCCACCCACCCGCACCGCCCACCCCCTTCCGTTCCGCAGTGGGGCTCGTCCTCCGCAGGGAAAGCCTCCATAGGGAAAGCCTTCGCAGGGAAAGCCTTCGCAGGGAAAGTCCGTCCTCCGCAGGGAAAGGACGTCACGCCATGTCCCTCTCCGCCGGCGCCTGGGGCGACGCGGTGGTCAAGTTCGGCAACGGCTTCGGCGCGATCGCCGGGTTCCTCGGCGTCCTGCTGCTGGTCTTCCTGGCCGCCGGCCGGGCGTCCGGCCGGCTCGCCCGCCCGTTGGCCGTCCTGGTCCTGCTCGGCCCGGCGGTGGTGCTGCTGCTGGTCGGCCTGGTCGCGCCGCTGATCCGCACGGTCTACCTGAGCCTCTACAACGACGACAGCAGCCGGTTCGTCGGCGGCGAGAACTTCGGCTGGGCCTTCACCACCGACTCGGTGCACGAGGTGCTGGTCAACACGGTGCTCTGGCTGGTGGTCGCGCCGCTGGCGGCCACCGGCCTCGGCCTGGTGCTGGCCCTGCTGGTCGACCGGATGCGCGGCCAGGCGGTGTACAAGTCGCTGATCTTCCTGCCGATGGCGATCTCGCTGGTCGGCGCCTCGATCATCTTCAAGTTCGTCTACGAGTCGCGGGACCCGTCGCAGCGTCAGATCGGCCTGCTCAGCCAGGTCGCGATCACGCTCGGCTGGGACGACCCGCCGAACTGGATGCTCTCCCAGCCGCTCAACACCTTCCTGCTGATGGCGGTCATGGTGTGGGTGCAGACCGGCTTCGCGATGGTGGTCCTCTCGGCGGCGATCAAGGCGATCCCGGACGAGATCACCGAGGCGGCCCGGCTGGACGGCGCCCGCGGGGTGCGGCTGTTCTGGTACGTCACCGTGCCGATGATCCGCACCACGGTGGTGGTGGTCCTGACCACCGTCATGATCACCACGCTGAAGGCCTTCGACATCGTCCGGACCATGACCGGCGGCAACTTCGGCACCCAGGTGCTGGCCAACGAGATGTACTCGCAGTCCTTCGTCCAGTTCAACACCGGGCGGGGCAGCGCGTTGGCGGTGATCCTCTTCCTCGCGGTGCTGCCGCTGGTGGCCTACAACATCGTCCAGCTGCGCAAGGAGCGTGCGGTCCGATGAGCGTACGGAGTACCGGAAGCCCCGTCCGGAAGGCCTTCTCCACCCCGCTCGCCTCGGTCTTCGTGATCGCGGTGACGGTGCTGTGGACCATCCCCACCCTGGGCCTGCTGGTCACCTCGCTGCGCCCCAAGCGGGACGTCACCGCCGACGGCTGGTGGAACGCCTTCCTCCACCCGGACCTCGGCCTGGACAACTACCACACCGTGCTGTTCGAGGGCGGCTCCGGCGTCTCCACCGGTCTGATGCCGTTCCTGGTGAACTCGCTGGCGATCAGCGTCCCGGCCACGCTGTTCCCGCTGGTGCTGGCGGCGATGGCCGCGTACGCGCTGGCCTGGGTGCGCTTCCGGGGCAGCGACACGCTGTTTTTCGTGGTGTTCGCGCTCCAGGTGGTGCCGCTCCAGATGGCGCTGATCCCGTTGCTCCAGCTGTTCTCCGGCGGCGCGCACCTGGGGTCGCTGACGCTGGTGCCGGCGCTCGACCTCAAGGGCACCTACGCGCCGGTCTGGCTCGCGCACACCATGTTCGCGCTCCCGCTGGCGATCTTCCTGCTGCACAACTTCATGGCGCAGCTGCCGCGCGACCTGATGGAGGCGGCGGTGGTGGACGGGGCCTCGCACTTCAAGATCTTCCGCTCGATCGTGCTGCCGCTCTGCGCCCCGGCGCTGGCCTCCTTCGCGATCTTCCAGTTCCTCTGGGTCTGGAACGACCTGCTGGTGGCGCTGACCTTCGCGGGCGGCACGCCCGAGGTGGCGCCGATGACGGTCCGGCTGGCGCAGCTGTCCGGTTCCTTCGGCGGACGGTGGGAACTGCTCACCGCGGGGGCGTTCCTGTCGATCGTGATCCCGCTGGCGGTCTTCTTCGCGCTCCAGCGGTACTTCGTGCGCGGGTTGCTGGCCGGCTCGGTCAAGGGCTGACGGTCGCGGCCCCGGTCACAGGGGTGTGACAGAGCTCGATCCGGTATTTTTGAACCTGTTCAGAATGGTCTACAGTCGGCTTCGGCCGCGGTGCCCGGTGCTGTCACCGGTGTGGTTCCGCGTGCCCGACGGCGGACCGCCCCGAGGGTGGTTTCCGCACGCCCGCCCGCCTGACCACTGAGGGGGACCCATGTCCGGAATCACCACGCCCGCCGGGGACGGCGGGCCGACCGGTGCCGAACCTCCGCGCCCCGGTTACGGGCCTGGCCCCGGTTACGGTCCCGGTTACGGGCCTGCTCCCGGCTACGGTCCCGGTTACGGGCCTGCTCCCGGCTACGGGTCCGGGCCCGGTCCTGCTTACGGCTCTGCTCCCGGCCCCGGTTATGGGCCTGCTCCCGGTTACGGCCCCGGACCGGCGGGTGCCGGGCCGTACCGGACGCCAGGTGTGCCCGCGCCCCGGCCGTTCCAGTGGCTGCGGCCCAGCGACCCGGACCGGAAGGCGCCGGCCGCCGGGCAGACGGTCGCGGCGGCCGTGCTGGCCGGGCTGCTGACCTCCTGGCTGCTGGCCGACGGACTCGGCGTCAACCTGCTGCTCTGCGCCGTCGTCGTCACCGTCGGAGCCGGGATCGCGGCCCGCGCCGCCGGCCGCCGACCGCGCGGCTGGACCGTCCTGTGGAGCGTGCTCGCGCTCGCCCTGCTCGCCGTCCCGGCGCTGTCCGAGGCCGGCTGGCCGGTGCTGATGTGCACGCTCTGGGCACTGGGCCTCGCCTCGCTCGCGCTGCACGGCGGCCGGCGCTGGCCCGGGGTGCTGCTCGCGCTGCCCGGTCTGCTCTGGCAGCTCGTGCCCGGCCTGCGCTGGGCGCTGAAGGGCCTGCGCGGCCGGGCCGCGGTCGGCCGGGACCGGGTGCTGCCGGTGGTCAAGGCGGTCCTGGTGGCGGCCGTGCTGCTCGCCGTCTTCGGCGGCCTGTTCGCCAGCGCCGACGCGGCCATGGCGGACATCCTGGGGAGCCTCGTGCCCAGCCTGGACCTCGGCGAACTCCCGCGGCACGTCGCGCTCTTCGGGCTCGGCCTGGCGATCGCGCTCGGCTTCGCCCACATCGCGGCCGGCCCGCGCCGCTGGGACCGCACCGTGGTCCCGCCCGGCCGCGCCCGGGGCCGGCTGGAGTGGGCGCTGCCGCTGGTCGCGCTCGACCTGATGTTCGGGGCCTTCGCGGTGGTCCAGGCGGTGGTGGTGCTCGGCGGGCGGGACTCGATCCTGGCGAACACCGGGATGAGCCGCTCCGAGTACGCCCGGCAGGGCTTCTGGCAGCTGCTCGTGGTCACCGTGCTGACCCTGCTGGTGGTCGCCGTCGCCAAGCGCTGGGCGCCGCGCGGGACCGAGGGCGACCGCCGGCTGGCGCGGCTGCTGCTCGGCACGCTCTGCCTGCTCACCCTGGTGGTGGTGGCCTCGGCGCTCGGCCGGATGTGGTTCTACGTGGACGCCTCCGGGCTGACCACGCTCCGGCTCTGGGTGCTGGCGGTCGAGATCTGGCTGGGCGTGGTGTTCCTGCTGCTGATCGCGGCCGGACTGACCCGCTCCGCCGCCTGGCTGCCGCGCGCGGCGGTGCTGAGCGCGGCACTGGCCGCCGCCGTGTACGGGCTGATGGGGCCGGACGCGATGATCGCCGAGCAGAACGTGGCCAGGTTCGAGCGGACCGGGCAGCTCGACCTGCGCAACGTCCGCGGCCTCTCGCTCGACGCCGTCCCGGCGCTGGACCGGCTGCCGGGCGACTACCGGACCTGTGCGCTGGGCATCATCACGTTCGAGCTGGCGGCCGATGGTCCCAAGCCCTGGTACGCGGGCAGCCTGGCCGACTCGCGGGCCCGGCGGATCCTCGCCGAGCGCCCGGCCGTCGACCACTCCTCGGCGCGCGAGACCGCCTGCGACCGGGCCGGGCTGCGGTCCGACGACTATTTCGGCGGCTGACGGCCGGGGCGGCCGCCGCCCCGTAGCGCGCGAGGGCCGGCCGGGAGCGTACGACTCCCGGCCGGCCCTTCGGCGTTGCGGTACGGCGGTGTTGCGGTGCCGCGGTGCCGCGGTGATGCGTTGCGGCGTTGCTGCGGCGCCGTGGTGGTGCGGCGCCGGGGTCAGTGCATCGCGACGCCCGAGGACTCCGACGGGAGGTCGGCGGCCTTGGCCTTGACCACGAGGGCGGCGACCAGGAAGGCGAGGCCCGCCAGCACCGCGCCCACGATGAAGCCGTGCGAGATGCCCTGCGCGAGCACCTCGTTGGCCGCGCCGGTGCCCTTGGGGAACTCCTGCTTCTCCATCAGCCAGGCCTTCTGCTCCGGCGTGGCCGTGGCCATGAAGCCGGGCAGCTGGATCTTGGCCTCGGCGGTCGCGTAGTGCGCGAACACCGTGGTCAGGATGGACAGGCCGAGCGAACCGCCGATCTGCTGCATCGAGTTGAGCAGGCCGGAGGCGGCGCCGGTCTCGTCCCCGGGGACGCCCGCGACGGCGAGCAGCATCACCGGGACGAAGACCAGGCCCATGCCGAAGCCGAAGACCACCGTGGGGCCGAGCACCCCGTCCAGGTAGCCGCTGTCCGCGTCCATGAAGGTCAGCCAGGTGAGCCCGATGGTGACGAACAGCGCGCCGCCCGCCATGAACGGCTTCGGGCCGTACTTGATCTGCAGGCTGGAGGCGATCTGGGCGGCCACGATGATCGACGCGCTGATCGGCAGGAAGGCGAAACCGGCCTTCAGCGGGCTGTAGTCCAGCGGCCCCTGCACGAAGAGCGTGATGTAGAAGAAGATGCCGAACATGGCCGCGGCCAGGCAGAGCATCATCACCAGGCCGCCGGTGCGGTTCCGGTCGGCGAACAGCTTCAGCGGGGTGATCGGCTGGGCGGTCCGGGTCTCGATCACCACGAAGGCGGCCACCAGCAGCACGCCGGCGGCGAAGGAGCCGAGGGTCAGCGGGTCCTTCCAGCCGTCCGAGGCGGCGCGGATGAAGCCGTAGACCAGGCTGACCAGGCCGAGCGTCGAGGTGAACGCGCCGGGCAGGTCGAACCGGCCCTGCTGGCGGTCCGACTCGGCGATGTAGCGCGGGGCGGCGATCGCGATCAGGACGGCGATCGGCACGTTGACGAAGAACACCCAGCGCCAGTCGAGGTACTCGGTGAGCACACCGCCGGCCAGCAGGCCGATCGCGGCACCGGAGCCCGCCACCGCGGAGAAGACGCCGAACGCCTTGTTGCGTTCGGGTCCTTCGTCGAAGTTGGTGGCGATCAGGGCGAACGCCGTCGGCGAACAGATCGCGCCGCCGATGCCCTGGAGCGCGCGGGCGGCCAGCAGCATGCCGCCGTCCTGGGCGAAGCCGCCGAGCAGCGAGGCCAGCCCGAACAGCAGCGTGCCGGCGATGAAGACCCGGCGCCGGCCGAGGATGTCGCCCGCGCGGCCGCCGAGCAGCAGCAGGCCGCCGAAGGTCAGCGTGTAGGCGTTGATCACCCATGACAGGTTGGTGGTGGAGAAGTCCAGCGCGTCCCGGATCTGCGGCAGCGCGATGTTCACGATGGTGGCGTCGAGCACCACCATCAGCTGCGTGGCGGCGATGACGGTCAGGGTGATGCCCTTGTTCCGGCCGTGGCTGCCCTGCGCTGGAGATTTCTTGCTGAGTGTGTCGGAGATAGCCAAGTTGATGCCCCCTGCTGGCTATTGCTTCGTGTGCTGCGGACCTCAGGGTCCGGCACGGGCCCGTCGGCGTCCTGCGGGCTATGAAGGAACGGAATCGTTCACTACTGTGGACGATAGCGTTGGCGAGATTATGAACGCAAGCGTTCCTTAGGGTTGGTGACAGTGGATCAGTTGGTGCGGCACCAGGCGGCGGACCGCTCGGGCGGGAGGGCGGTCGAGCGTTCGGCCGGCAGGGCGGCCGAGCGGCCGACCGAATCCGCCGAGGCGGGGCGGGGCGCCTGTCCCGTCCAGGTCGTGGCCGAGGTCCTGAGTCGGCCGGTGCGGCGACGCGGGAGGGAGCTGGAGGCGGCGATCTTCGAAGCGACGCTCGATCAGCTCACCTCCGGCGGATTCGCGCGGCTGACGATGGAAGGGGTCGCCGGCGCCGCGCGGACCGGGAAGGCCGCGCTGTACCGGCGCTGGACGTCCAAGGTCGAACTGGTCATCGACGCCCTGGACTCCACTCTGCCACGCCCCTCCGACACCCCGGACCTCGGGTCCGCCCGTGACGAACTGCGGTACCTCGTCGAGAGTTTCGTGTCCGTCGTCCGCTCGCGCGCGGGCGGCGCGATGAACGCGCTGATGGCCGAGCTGGACCACGAGCAGGCCGAGGTCTTCAAGGGCTTCATCGCCCAGCGGATGATCGAGCCCACCAAGGAGGTGATCCTCGACATCCTCCGTCGGGGCGCCGAGCGGGGCGACGTCCGGCCCGGCGCGGCCACCCCGCTGGTCGCCGACGTGGTGCCGGCGATGCTGCTGTACCGGATCAAGGTCTGTGGCCGTCAGGTCGGTGCCGAGTTCGTCGATCAGCTGGTCGACGAGGTGCTCGTGCCGCTGATCCGGAGCTGAGGCCCGCCCGGGCCGGGGGTGTGCGGGGGTGGCTTAGGCTGGAGTCCGCCCAGCTGAACGGACCCCATCATGCCCATCGTCCCGCCGACGCACTCCGTCGAGCGCTCGCTCCGCCGGGCCGGCGCCAAGGTCGTGGTCGGCCTCGACGAGGTCGGACGCGGCGCCTGGGCCGGACCGGTCACCGTGGGCGCGGCCGTCACCGGGCTGCGCCGCCCGCCGGAGGGCCTGACCGACTCCAAGCTGCTCACCGAGCTCCGCCGCCAGGCGCTCGCCCCCGTGCTCTCCGACTGGGTCACCGCGTACGCGCTCGGTCACGCCTCCGCGCTGGAGTGCGACGAGCTCGGCATGACGGCCGCGCTGCGGCTGGCCGCCGTCCGCGCCCTGGAGGCGCTGCCGGTGGAGCCGGACGCGGTGATCCTCGACGGCAAGCACGACTACCTCGGCGGCCCCTGGCGGGTGCGCACGGTGATCAAGGGCGACCAGTCGTGCATCTGCGTGGCTGCCGCCTCGGTGCTCGCCAAGGTCCACCGCGACGGCCTGATGGCCGAACTCGGCGAAGCGCACCCCGAGTACGGGTTCGCCGACAACGCCGGCTACCCGTCCCCGGTCCACCGGGCGGCCCTGGAGGAGTTCGGGCCGACCGAGCACCACCGCCTCTCCTGGTCCTATCTGGACGGGCTGCCCCAGTGGCGCCACCTGAAGCGGGTCCGGACGATCCCCGGCCCCGGCGGAACGGGTTCGGCGGAGCCGGTGGGCGAACAGTTGGCGCTCGGTTTCTGACGCTACGTCGGGAAATATCGGGAGGGGGCCGTGAGGTTGGTGGTGCCCGATGGGTGGGGCGCCCGTGCGCGTCCGACCGGCATTTGATAGATATCCGGGTATGCCTGTCTTCCCCGAGGAGCCGGAGATCAACGAGAGTCTCCCGGGCCCCGGCGTTCCCAGCCCCCGCGAGTCGGACGCACAAGCCCTCCGCACGTCGGCCACCGCCGGCCCGACCACCGTCGTACCGTCGGCCGCCGCCGCCGTGCCGGCCCAGGTGCCGGGACCGCGTCCCGCGCCGCCGCGACCGGTGCCGCCGCGTCCGGCGGCCACGCGTGCGGACCGACCGGGGCCGACGCCGCGCCCGAACCCGATCCCCAAGCCCGGCCCGCAGCGCCCGGCACCGCGGCCGGCACCGGTCGAGGTCCGGCACGTCCCGGCCACCGCGGCGGAGGCGCTGGACCGCGCCGACGAGGCCCTCGACGCGCTGCTGGACGCGGGCCGCGACCCCGGCACCGTCCTGGTGCTGACGGTCGGCGCCGCCCACCCGTGGCAGCAGCACGAGCTCTCCTTCGGCGAGGAGCGCTACTGGGCGCAGCTCGCCGAGGGCAGTGACGTGTTCTACGCCGACGCCGCGCTGACCCGGCCCGCCCGCCGACCGGTGGTCGTGCTGGTGGTCAACGACGGCTCGGCCGACCGGGCCGCGGCGGCCTACGCCGGGGCGCTCCAGCGCGCCGAGGCGCTGCTGGTGGTCTGCGGCGGCCCGGTGCCGGCCGCCGTCGGGGCGTCCGTCACCACGGCCGGTGCACCGGCCGCCGAACGGCTGCCCGCCTGAGACCCACGGACGGATCCGAGACCCGAGGACGGTCTCCGAGACCTGCGGAACGCCTGGCCCGGTACCCCTTGGTGCCGGGCCTCGGCGTTGCCGGTGCCGTGTCGCCGCCGGGTGTCGTTGCTGCGGGCTGTCGTTGTCGGGTTTCGGTGCCGGGTTTCGGTGCCGGGCATCGCTGTCGGGTGTCGTGGTCGGGGCGCGTCCGGGCCATGGCCCGGGCCCGCCCGTCCGCCGTCACGGACCGCGGACGGGCGGCCGACCGGTCAGCGGGTGCCGGTGCGCCGGGCCGGTTCGATCGCGGCGACCCGGGCGGGTGCCCACGGCCGCTCGGGTGCCTGCCGCAGCTGCCGCTGGCCGCGCGTGGCGTCCAGCGCCGAGCGCGGCGGCAGCTCCGTCACGGTGTGGACCGGCCCTTCCGCCCACGAACCCGAGTGCGGATTGCGGCCGCTCCGCCCGTCGCCGAGGATCTGCCAGCCGGCCGGGGTCAGCGCGACGTACGCCCCGCAGCGCAGTCCGTGCAGGGAGGCCGCGTCCTGGAGCGCCCACATCCAGGCACCGTCCTGCTCCGTCCAGCCGGCCGCGCCCTCCCGGCAGCGCAGCAGCACGGCCGTCCGGGTCGGGGCGGGCAGGCGCAGGTCGTGCGGGGTGACCTGGCGCAGGTGGGTGAGCAGCGCGTTGCGGTGCTGCCAGCCGTCCTCGTCGTGCGGCCAGGGGGTGAACGAGGCCGAGGCGGTCACCCGGTGCAGGGCGTCCAGGACGGCCACCACGACCGTGCCGGGCTGGGGCAGGTGGCGCTGGTGCAGCTCCAGCACGAACTCGCGCGGATCGCGGAGCAGCGGGATCTCCGAGGTGGCCCAGGTCTCCAGGTCGAGCACCCGTCTGGGCGACGAACTCCGGGCGAGGGGATACTGACCTCGGTCGATGCCGTTGATCACGATCCTCCTTCCCGACCCACGGGCGGCGCGCGGGTGCCTGCGTACGCCGAAGGACTGGTCCATGGGACCTGGCTCCGGGTACGGTCCAATTCTCAGGGCAGAAGGGGTGGAGCGGCAACGATGAAATGATGAACGCCGCCCGAAAGCCAACGTTCTGCCGGATATATTCCACCGTCGCGCGAACGCCAGTCAGGTGTCGCCGGATCGTGATCCGGCCTACCCGAAGAGCGCTCCGAAGCGTCTCGGCCAACTCCGCCCCTCCTTTCCCCGCGTCGTCTCCCTGTGTCGTCCGGTACGTCCTCGCCTACCCCGATCGAGCGGCGCGGATCGGTCCGGCCGCCCGCCGGGCCCGCGCCCGGTGTCAGCCCTGGACGGCCAGCACCAGCGGCAGCACCGCGCTCGCCCCGGCCTTGCGCAGCAGCCGGGCGGCCACGGTGACCGTCCACCCGGAGTCGACCAGGTCGTCCACCAGCAGCACCGGCCCGTTCGCGGCCGCCACCGCCGCCGCCAGCTCGGGCGGCAGGACAAGCGCGCCCGCCACCGAGTTCAGCCGCTGGGCGCTGTTGCTGCGCGACCCGTGCGGCGGCTGCCCGGTCGCGTACTCGATCCGCCCGAGCAGCGGCAGCCGCCCGACCTCGGCGATCCGGGCGCCGAGGCTGCCGACCAGCTGCGGCCTGGCGGACGAGGCCATCGTCACCACGCCGACCGGCCGGTCCAGCCGGGTGCCGTCGGCCGCCGCCGGCCCGGCCCAGCCGCCGGGGCCGCGCGCCCAGTCGGCCAGCACGGTGACCAGGGCGTCCACCGCCTCGCCGGGGACGGGCCCGTCCGGGGCTTGGTCGGCGAGCAGGGTCCGCAGCCGGTTGCCCCAGCCGATGTCCGAGAGTCGGCCGAGCGCCCGGCCGGTCTCGGCCTGCTCGCCGGCCGGGATGCGGCCCTTGAGCGGGATGCCCAGGGAGTCCATCCTGGTGGGCCAGAGCCGGCGCGGCTCGAAGCCGACGCCCGGCCGGCCGAGCGCGGCCCGGGCCGCGTCCAGGGCCTCCGCCGAGACCTCCGGGCCGTGCAGCGGCCCGGCGCAGTTGTCGCACCGGCCGCAGGGCACCGCCTGCTCGTCGTCCAGCTGGCGGCGCAGGAACTCCATCCGGCAGCCGGTCGCCGCCGCGTACTCGCGCATCGCCCGCTGCTCGGCCTCCCGGGAGGCGGCCACCTTGGCGTAGCGGGCGGTGTCGTACGCCCAGCTCTGCCCGGTGGCCGTCCAGCCGCCCTTGACCCGCCGGACGGCGCCGTCCACGTCGAGGACCTTGAGCATGGTCTCCAGCCGGGCGCGGCGCAGGTCCACCCGGGGTTCGAGGGCGGCGGTGGAGAGCGGCCGGCCGGCCTCGGCGAGCGCGTCGATCGTCCGGCGGACCTGCTCCTCGGGCGGGAAGGCCAGCGAGGCGAAGTAGCGCCAGATCGCCTCGTCCTCGCGGCCGGGCAGCAGCAGCACCTCGGCCCGGTCGACCCCGCGCCCGGCCCGGCCGACCTGCTGGTAGTAGGCGATCGGGGAGCTGGGCGAGCCGAGGTGCACCACGAAACCGAGGTCGGGCTTGTCGAAGCCCATGCCCAGGGCGGAGGTGGCGACCAGCGCCTTGACCCGGTTGGCCAGCAGGTCGGCCTCGGCGGTGCGGCGCTCGGCGTCCTCGGTGCGGCCCGAGTAGGAGGCCACCGCGAAGCCCCGCTCGCGCAGGAAGGCCGTCACCTCGTCGGCGGCGGCGACCGTCAGGGTGTAGACGATCCCGGAGCCGGGCAGCCGGTCGAGGTGGTCGGCGAGCCAGGCCAGCCGGTGCGCCGGGTCGGGCAGGGCGAGCACCCCGAGGGTGAGGCTCTCGCGGTCGAGCGGGCCGCGCAGCACCAGCGCGTGCTCGTCCCCGGTGCCCGTGCCGAGCTGCTCGGCCACGTCGGCGGTGACCCGGGCGTTGGCCGTGGCGGTGGTGGCCAGGACCGGGACGCCCGGCGAGAGCTCGGCGAGCATGGTGCGCAGCCGCCGGTAGTCGGGGCGGAAGTCGTGGCCCCAGTCGGAGATGCAGTGGGCCTCGTCGACCACCAGCAGGCCGGTGGAGGCGGCGAGCTTGGGGAGCACGTGGTCGCGGAAGTCCGGGTTGTTCAGCCGCTCCGGGCTGACCAGCAGGACGTCCACGGCGCCGGCCGCGACCTCGGCCTGGACGGCGTCCCACTCGTCGGTGTTGGCGGAGTTGATGGTGCGGGCGTGGATCCCGGCCCGGGCCGCCGAGTCCACCTGGTTGCGCATCAGGGCGAGCAGGGGCGAGACGATCACCGTGGGGCCGGCGCCGCGCGCCCGCAGCAGGGCGGTGGCGATGAAGTAGACGGCGGACTTGCCCCAGCCGGTGCGCTGCACCACCAGGGCGCGGCGGTGGTCGACGACCAGGGCCTCGATGGCCGTCCACTGGTCCTCGCGGAGCGTGGCGCCGGGGCCGGCCAGCTCGCGCAGGACGGCCTCGGCCCGCGCCCGGACCTCGGCGCGGTCGGCGGTGGCGGTGGTGTGGGTCTTCGGCTGCTGCATGGCGTCCATGTAACCCCGAGGGGCCGACAACGGGCGAACGGCGGTGGGTGAGGAGCGGGCGAAGGGTGGAGGCATTTCATCCGCTCTTCTGCTGAACGGCGGTCAAAATTCCCCCGGGGGAGTGACTCGGCGCTAGGCCGAACGAGGGAGGAGTTATTCACAGGCCGGGTTTATCCACAGAAAAAAAAGAAGATTCCGGGGCGGCGGGGAATCGGCGGCAGCCTTCCGGCCATGCACAACGAACACATCGCGCTTCCCTTCGCGGAGGGCCCCGGCGGCCGTCCGATCACCATGCGGGGCCCGGCCGACATGGCCGAGCTGCTGCCCTACCTGCTCGGCTTCTTCCCCGACGACAGCATCGTCGCGGTCGGCCTCCAGCCGCCCGGCCTCCACCAGGGCGGGGTGATCCGGCTGGACATCCCGGAGTCGGCCGAGGAGTGGCCGGCCGCCGCCGAGGAGACGGCCGCCCTCCTCGTCCGGCTCTCCGAGCGGCAGGACGAGCGGCCGGTCCAGGTCCTCCTCTATCTCTGTCAGGACCCCGGCCGGGAGCACGGCCCGCCGGTGGCGGAGCGCCTGCGGCCGCTCGCCGATCGGTTGCACCGGGCGTTCGCGAGCCGTGGCGTGCGGGTCAAGGAGTCGCTCTGCGTCTCGGCCGGCCGCTGGTGGTCCTTCCTCTGCACGCGGGAGGGGTGCTGCGATCCGGCGGGGCACCCGATCCGCCACTCACCCGGGCCCGGCCCGGTGGCGGTGGCGGCGACCGTCGCCGGCCTGGTGCCGCGCGGCAGCCGCAAGGAGATCCTGGCCGGGCTGGCCCCGGTCGGCCCGCCCGCGGCGGACGCCCTGCGGGCGGCGCTCCTGCGGGCCGGGTCCGGGGCGGCGGGGCGGCGGCTGTCGCTCACCCGGCGGGAGAGCGCGGAGCTGCTCGACCGGGTCGTGGCCGAGTTCCTGGCCGGTGCCACCGCGCTCGATGAGGACCGGACGGCGCGGCTGCTGCTGGCGCTCCAGGACCGGCTCATCCGGGACCGCGCGGCCGAGTACGCCCGGCCGGACGAGCTCGCCGCCGTCCAGCGGCTCTGGCGGTTCCTCGCCACCCGCTGCGTGGCGCCGCACGAGCGGCTCGCCGCGCCGCCGCTCACCCTGCTGGCCTGGATCTGCTGGGTCGCGGGGGACACCGCCACGGCGCGGGTGGTGCTCGGGCACACGCTCCGGCGTCACCCCTCCTACCTGCTGGCCCAGCTGCTCTACGAGTCGCTGAACGGCGGTTTCGCGCCGGAGACGCTGCTGGCGAGCGTGGAGGCGGAGCGCTGCCGCCGCACCGAGCGGGAGCGGGCGGCGGCCGAGGGGGCGGCGGGGCCCCCGGAGGCGGTCCCGGGTGGCGGTGCCGGGGCGGCGGACACGGCGGTGGCGGACAGCGGAGCGGCGGACAGCGGGCCCGGCAGCGGCGGGCCGGACCGGCCGGACGGGCCGGTGGAGCCGGAGCGGCCCCGTGGGGGTGCCGGGCCGGACGGCGCGGCTCCGGCGAAGTCGCGGCGCCGCCGAGGGCGTCGGCGCGGCCGCCCGGGACCGGTCGACGGATCGGCGCCGTCCACCGGGACCTGCCCGGGGCGGGCAGCCGACACGCCCGTGGGCCCCGAGCACCCGGCCGGGGCGCCGCCCGGGCCGCCCGAGCAGCGCGGGGCGCGCCGAGGCCCCGCCGAGCCGGGTCCGGCCCCGGTGGCCGGCCACCACCTCGGCCACCACCCCGGCCGCGAGCCGGCGGCGGGGCGACGGTCCGCGGGGTGCGGTCCGGTGGACCGGCCGCACCCCGGGCGCCGGGTGCGGCTCGGGCGGCCGTCGCCCTGGGCGGCGCCCTCCCCGGCCGCCGCGCGCCGGGGCCGGTGCCGGGAGGTCCGCCGGGCGGCGGCCGGGGAGCGGCATGCGCGCTGACCTCCGCGGCGACGCCGTGGCCACGGCCGGGTGTCACGTCGACCGCCCCAGCGGGCGGCCGGCGTGGCACCGGCCGGGCGGCCCGGTCCGTCCGGCGGCCGGGGGCGTCGGAGTACTACACCTCGCCGCGGGCCATCGCGATCAGCCGGTCGAGCACCTTGCCCCCGCTGACCCGGAGACCGTCGTGCTCCCACTCGTTGGTGACCCAGGCCCGCAGCCCCCGTACGGCCCGCGCGGTCTCCAGCGAATCGGCGGTGTCGACGTACATGTCGTCGTGGTAGACCGCCGCCACCACCGGCACCTCGTTGGCGGCGAGCCGCGCCGGGTCGTACAGGTCGGGCCAGTCGGTGCGGGCGGCGAGCAGCTCCGCGGTCTCCTTCAGCGGACGCAGCGCGGGGTCGGTCTCGAACAGCCAGGGGTAGATCATCTCCCCGGTGAACAGCACCGGCGCGTCCGACTCCAGCGCGGCCCGGGCGTCGAACTCCGGGAACTCCGCCCGCAGCCGCGCGGCCGACCAGGCGGTGCCGGCCGGGTCCACCGAGCGCTGGCCGTAGATCGACTCGTGCAGGACGGCGTAGAGCGGGCCCTGCGCGAAGGAGAGCTGGGCCTGGACGCCGGCCAGGAAGGTGTCGGAGAGCTCGGGGCCGGCCACGCCCTCCACCCAGGCCTCCTCCAGCAGGTAGTGCAGGGTGCCGGAGCCGCTGCCGGTGCCGAGCAGCATGCCGAGTCCCTGGAACGCCTCGACGGTGAGCCGCCCGCCGTCGGGCAGGGTGGCGGGGGCGTCGGCGAGGTGGGCGGCGATCCGCCGCACCGCCGCGACGTCCTGCGGGAAGCGCTCGTAGTGGCCCTCGTTCTTGCGGACCACCCGCGGGTAGGCGGCTCGGTAGACGTCGTCGGCGGAGCTGCGCAGGCCGGCCAGGCCGCCGGTGATGAAGGCCTGGTCCAGCCCCTCGGGCGCGATCGAGAGGTAGGTGAGGGTGCAGAAGCCGCCGAAGCTCTGGCCGAGCACGCTCCAGCGGTGGTCGTCGCCGAGCAGCCGGCGGCGGATCAGCTCGGCGTCCCGGACGATCGAGTCGGCCCGGAAGTGCGCCAGGTAGTCCGCCTGCTCCTTGGCGCCACCCCGCCGCGCCAGCGTCTGCCGGGTCGCCGGGGTGGACCGCCCGGTGCCGCGCTGGTCGAGCAGGAGCACCCGGTAGTCGTCGAGCGCGCGCTCCAGCCAGCCGTCCCGGCCGGCCGGGCGACCGGCCTTGCCACCCGGGCCGCCCTGCAGGAAGAGCAGCCAGGGCAGGTCGGTGTCCTCGGCCCGCTTCGAGGCGACCACCTCGCGGGCGTACACGTCGATCAGCTCGCCCTCCGGGGCGCTGTGATCGAGCGGCAGCTGGAAGACGTGGTCGGTGATGACAATCCCGGGCAGCCGGCTGGCGGTGGACATACAACTCCTCGGTCTCTGCTGGGCACAGCGATCGCGCCGCTCCTGGCCGGGGTTGCCGGTGGCGGGGCCGCGACCCCCGCACCGTATCCTGGCCGCGGCCTGGCGCCGCCGGGGCGGCCGCCGCCCGTGACCGCCCACCGGCGGCCCACGCGGTCGGCGGGCACCACCGGCCGGAGTCGCGGCGGGTCCACCACGACCCGCGGCACCCCCGGCCGGGCACCCCGGCCGATCCGGCGGGCGTGACCTGTGGCCGGTCTCCGGCGTTCACTCCGGGGGCCCTGCGCCCGGACGTCCACCGCTCCCGGGCGCGGACCCGGACCCGGGCCCGACCCGGCCCCGCCGGGGGTGCCACGGGACGCCGGAGCGGAACGGGGCCACCGGCCGGAGCCGCCACCCGGGGCGGCCCGCGCGGGGCAGCCGGGCCCGGCCGGGCCCGGCGACACCGGTGGCCGGGCGGAGGACGTCTGACGGCGGGCGGCAGACGGCGGACCTGACGGTGCGCCGGGCGGCACGGCGGAGGCCGGCGCGCGCCGGACGCCCGGGAGCGAACGACGCGGAGCCGGTACCGACTCGGTACCGAGCGCCGCATGGCACGGCCCGGCACCGGGTACGGCCAGACACGGCACACCGGCCGGCGGGGGCGTCCGCCGGCCCGGCACCAACACGCGATCGAGCAATGCTCGCGGCCCACCGGCCCTCCCGGCCACCGGGCCGCCGAGGGGAGGAGAGTCCGGTGACCGCGATGAGGCCACCACAGGCCATGCCGGCCGAGAGCGTCGTCGGCGCGCCGCGACCGGCCGGCCGACCGGACCAGGTCCAGCCGGCCGGGCCCGGCGGCCCGGCCCGGCCCGCGCCGCCGCGCCCGCAGCCGGCCGCCGTCCACCACGCGGTGCTCTGTGTCAACGCACCGGCGATGGCCGCCTCCGGTCCCGACGGCCAGCTGCGCGGACACGGCCTGCACGGCTTCTACCGCTCCGGCGTCCGGGTGGTGGCCCGGATGGAGCTGCGGCTCGGCGGGATCGAACCGCTCCCGCTCCAGGGCACCCTGACCTCGGCGGCCCAGGCCCGCTTCCTCGGCGCCGTCCGGCTCCCCGGAGACCTCGACCCCGACCCCGCGCTCACCGTCGAGCGGCTGCGGCACGCCGACGGCGTGGAGACCGTGACGGTGCGCAACGCCGGCAGCCGCGCGGCCCGGCTCCCGCTGGAGATCGCGCTCGGCACCGACCTCGGCCCGGTCGGCGAGATCGCCGCCGGCCACCGGCCGCCCGACCTGCCCGGCCAGGTGCAGTCCGCCGGGCTCCGCTGGGCCGGGCCCACGCACAGCGCCACGGTCAGCGCCCAGCCCTCGCCGCACGCCGTCCTGGCCGGCGCCGGCGTGCTGCGCTGGGACCTGGAGGTCCAGCCCGGCGCCCGCTGGTCGGTCGAACTGCGGACCGAGCTGGAGAGCACCGTGCCCGGCCCGCGGCCACCGGGCGGCCGCGGCACCGGAGTCCCGCTGCCCTGGGCGGAACCCGAGGTCCGCTGCGACGACCCCCGCGCGGCACTGGTGGTGGCGCGCTCGCTGGACGCCCTCGGCGGGCTGCTGTTCGCCGACCCGGACCGGCCCACCGACCTCTACCCGGCGTCCGGCGCGCCCTGGCGGTTCGGCCTTGCCCCGGCCGACGCGCTCTGGGCGGCCCGGCTGACCCTGCCGCTCGGCACCCGGCTCGCCGCCGGCACCCTGCGCGCCCTGGCCCGCCGTCAGCAGCCGGCGACCGCCCCCGGGCCGGGCGGCCGCCGCCCCGAGGGGCTGCTCCCCGGGGCGCTGCGCCACGGCGGCCCCGAGCTGCCGCCCACCTGCACGGCCACCGAGGCGACGCTGCTGTTCGTCACCGTGCTGGCCGAGGCCTGGCGCTGGGGCCTGCCCCGGGCGGAGGTCGCCGAACTCCTCCCGGTCGCCGAGCGCGCGCTCGCGGCGCTGCGCGAGGGCCTGGTCGACGGCTTCGTCACCGACCTGAGCCGCCCGGTCGAGGAGCGGTCCGCGCACCCCGTGCCCGCGCGGGCTGAGGTGCAGGCCCAGGCGCACCGGGCCGCCCTGCACGGCGCCGACCTGCTGGCGGCCTTCGGCCGGACCGGCGCCGAGGAGTGGCGCGACTGGGCGGCCGCGCTGCGGGGCCGGTTCCGCGACCGGTTCTGGGTGGACGACCTCTCCGGCGGCCGCCCGGCGGCCGGTCTCGCGCCCGGCGGCCAGCCGCTGCCCGCCGTGGCCGCCACCCTGGTCCACCTCCTCGACCCCGGGCTCTCCGCCGACGGCGGCCGGCACGAGAGCCTGCTGGACCGCGAGCAGACCAGGCTGCTCGCCCAGCGGCTGGCCGCGCCGGAACTCGACAGCGGCTGGGGGCTGCGCACGCTCAGCGCCAAGTCGCCCCGGTTCAACCCGCTGGGCCACCGCGGCGGGGCGGTGCGCGTGCACGAGACCGCCCTGGCGATCGCCGGGCTGGCCGAGGCCGGCCACGAGAACGAGGCCGGGGCGCTGCTGGAGGGCCTGCTCGCCGCCGCCGCCCACTTCGAGGGCCGGCTCCCCGAGATGTACGCGGGGGAGCAGCGGGTGCCCGGCTGCCCGCCGGTGCCGCACCCGGGCGCCTGCCGACCGGCGGCGGTCTCGGCGGCCGGCGCCGCGCACGCGGTGTTCGCGCTCGCCGGGGTCCGGCCGGACGTCCCCGGCGGCCGGGTGCTGGTCCGCCCGGCCAGCACCGCGCCGCTCGGCGAGCTGGAGCTGACCGGGCTGCGGGTCGCGGGCGAGCCGTTCTCGGTGCGGGTCAGCCGGATCGGCGTGGCGATGGTCGAGGAGGCGTCCACGGAATTGCAGCTGGTGGCCCGCTGACGCCGCCGCCACCGCCCGGCGCGCGGGCCGGACGCCCCCGGCCCGCCCCGGCGGTGGGTGCGCGGAGCACGGTCCGTACGCGGGCCTGTGCTTATCGTCAGAGAGACGACTATGATCGTCGCCATGTCGCGTTATGACCCGTCGGCCTTCCCCCCGTTCGCTGTCACGGTCGACCTGGTCGTTCTGACGGTGCGCGAGCACGCGCTCTGCGCCCTGATCGTCCGGCGGGGCGAGCCGCCCTACCAGGGCTACTGGGCGCTCCCCGGGGGCTTCGTCCGCCCCGACGAGGGCCTCGCCGAGGCGGCCTCCCGGGAGCTGGCCGAGGAGACCGGCCTGCGCGCCTACTCCGCCCCCGGCCACGACGCGGCCGGCCCCGGCACCGCCGGAGCCCACCTGGAACAGCTCGCCACCTACGGCCACCCCCAGCGCGACCCCCGGATGCGGGTGGTCAGCGTGGCGTACCTGGTGCTCGCCCCCGACCTGCCGACCCCGCGCGCCGGCGGCGACGCCAGCAGCGCCCGCTGGGCCCCCGTCACCGAACTCCTCGGCCCCCACCAGGTCGACGGCGTCCCGCTCGCCTTCGACCACGGGCTGATCCTGGCCGACGGGGTGGAGCGCGCCCGCTCCAAGATCGAATACTCCTCGCTGGCGACGGCCTTCTGCGCGACCGAGTTCACCGTCGGCGAGCTGCGCCGGGTCTACGAGGCGGTCTGGGGCGTGGTGCTGGACCCGCGCAACTTCCACCGCAAGGTCACCGGCACCCCGGGCTTCCTGCTCCCCTCGGGCGGCACCACGACCCGTCAGGGCGGTCGGCCGGCCCAGCTGTTCACCTCCGGCGGGGCCAATGTGCTCAACCCGCCGATGCTGCGCCCGGAGTCCTGAGCCGCCGTCGGCCCGGTCCGGCCCGTCCAGCCCGATCCGGCCCCGTCCGGGCTCCCGGGCTCCCGGGCCGAGTGTGGTGCTCGGCGTGTTCGGCGTGCTCGATCGCAGGATCGGATTGTCCCCTGATCGGGTGAGGTGTGTGGCCGGCGGGCCCGCGCCGCTCCCGTAATGCCCGAAATCGCCGGTGCGGCCCCCTAATGTGCTGGCGCGGAACCGTGCGGGGCACGACCCCGCGCCGCGCAGACCAGGTCGGCCGAGGGCATGGGAGCAGCCAGCGATGATCCAGATCACCGGACTGACCAAGGTCTACCGCCGGGGCGCCCCACCGGCGGTGCTGGATCTGACCTTCGACGCCCGCCCCGGCATGGTCACGGCGCTGCTCGGCCCCGAGGAGGCGGGCAAGTCCACCGCGCTGCGGTTGATGCTCGAACTCGAACGGGGTCACGGCGTCACCCTCTTCGACGGCCGCACCTACCGACGGCTGCGGCGGCCCGAGCGCGAGGTCGGCGTGGTGCTGCCCGGCCCGGGCGGCGCGACCGGGGCGGCGGACACCGCCGGGCACCCCGGCCGGAAGGCCCACGGACACCTCAGGATGCTGGCCGCCGCCGTCGGGGTGCCCGCCCGCCGGGCCGACGAACTCCTGGAGCAGACCCGGCTCGCGGCCGTCGCCGACCAGCGGCTGCGCACCTTCTCGCCCGGCATGCACCGTCGGCTGGCGCTCGCCGCCGCGCTGCTCGGCGACCCTGGCACCCTGCTCCTGGACGCGCCCACCGAGGGGCTCTCGCCGCGCAACGTGGAGTGGTTCCACTCCTTCCTGCGCTCCTTCGGCGTGGCCGGGGGGACGGTCCTGGTCACCACCCGCAGCCCGCAGGAGGCCGCCCGGCTCGCCGACCGCGTGGTCACCCTCGACCAGGGCCGGCTGGTGGCCGATCAGCCGGTGACGGAGTTCCGGCGCACCCGGATCAGCCCGGAGGTCGCGGTGCGGGGACCGCAGATGGCCCGGCTCGCCGATCTGCTCGTCGGACAGGGCGCGCAGGTCCGCCGGGACGGCGGGGCCGGTCTCGCGGTGGCGGGGATCGGCCGGACCGAGATCGGCGAACTCGCCTACCGGCACGGCATCCTGCTGCACGAGCTCGCCGACCGGGTCGTCGAGCAGCCCGCACCCCGGGCCACCCTGCCGGTCGGCTCCGGCCGTACCGGGAACCTCCAGGTGCAGGCCGGGCCCGAACCGGTCCGTCCGCCCCGCCCGGCTCCTCCGGCGCGCCCTGACCACCCGGTGGGGAAGGCGGACGGACGGGCGTCGGCGGACGCGGCGGCTGTGGTGGATGTGGCGGACGCGGCAGGAGGAACGGCGGAGCGACCGGCCGACCGGACCGTCGCGATGCCGGTGGCGAAGGCGGCGCCGCTGTCGGTGCCGGCTCCGCAGACGGCGGAGCGACCGGCGCCGGTGGAGCAGCCGGTCGCCGATGACCACGACCATGCGCCCGCGCCCACCCTCGCCCTTCCGGTCGCCGCAGTCCCGGTCGCTGTCCCGGTCGCCGTGCCGGGCGGGCTCTCGGCCGCGACCGCGCTGTCGGCGCTCACCTCCCGGCCCGCTGCCCGGACCGCCGCCCGCCGCGCGGCCGGCGGGGGCGCCCCGGCGGAGACCGCCGACGGGAAGCCGGGGAGCGGGGCGGCGGAGAGCGGGACGCCGGAGGATGCCGTGCCCGGGGCGGGGCAGCCGGAGAGTGCGCAGCCGGAGGAGGAGGCCTCGCCGGTGGTCGCGGTGGACCGGCTCTTCCGGGACGGCCTGACCGACCTGGCCCGGTCGGCCGAGGCCCCGTTGGCCGAGCCCGGGGAGGACCGGCCCGCTGCGGCCGCCGACCTGCTGACCGACGACACCATCCGGCTGGGCCGCCTCGCTCACCCGGGGGAGCGGGAGGGGGCCGAGCCCGCTCCGGCCGGGGAGCCGGAGCGGACGCCGGAGCGGACGCCGGGGTGGGAGTGGGTGCCGCCGGGGGCGGGGCTGCCCGCCGTGCTGCGGCCGGGGCGGGCGGCACACGGGCCGTCCGCCCGGTCCACACCGACCACACCGACCGGGCCGGTGGGGCAGGGCCGGGGTGGTGCGGTGGCCCCCGTCACCTCAGACCATTCCGACCTTCCTGACCCTTCCGACCTGCGGAGCGAGTGAAGCGTGCGTGTTCTGGCCTATGAGCTGCGCCGGGTGCGCGGCCTGCGTTCGACCTGGCTGCTGCTGGGTGTCGTGCTGCTCTGTGACGCGGCGGTGGCCGCCGTGCTGGCCGGGCAGGTGGCCGGCGGGCCGCTGGGCAGCGCGGCGGCGGTGCGGCTGCTGACGGCGGCGGTGCCGCTGGTGCCGCTGCCGTTCGCGGCGCTCGGGGCCGGCGTGCTGGGCGCGCTGTCGTACGGGCACGAGGTGCGGCATCCGGGGCTGGCGGCCTCGCAGACCTCCTACCTGCGCCGGGTGCGGCTGCTGGCGGCCAAGCTGGTGGTGACCGGTGCCGCGGCGGCGCTGCTGGCGCTGGTGACGCTGCTGGTCGACGCGGTGGCCGTGCACCTGGCGCTGCCGGCGGGGGTGACGGTGCGGGCCTGGTCGGACCCGGCGGCGCTGTCCGGGCAGGTGGCGGACGGGTTGGCCGCGGCCGGTCTGGGCGGGCTCGGCGAGCTGCCGGGGGCGCTGGCCCCGGTGGCGCTGGCGGCCGGGCACGGGGCGCCGGCCGCGCTGCTGGCCTTCGTCCTGCTGGTGGTGGTGGCCGCCTGGACCGGGGTGCTGACCGCCGCGCTGACCCGGAGCGCCGCCGCCGGGGTGCTGCTGCTCTGCGCGCTGCCGCCGCTGCTGGAGTCCGGGGTGGCGCTGTTGCTGCGCGAGACCGGGACGGCCTGGCCGACCCGGGCGGCGGAACTGCTGCCGTTCCAGTCCGGGATCGAATGGGCGTACGGATGGGTGTACGGCGGGGACCGTCGGCTTGCGGTGAGCGGTTCGGCGCTGACCGATCCGGCGCTGCTGGCCGCCGTGACGGCGCCCGCGTTCGTGTTGCTGCTGGTCACCCTGGTGGTCCAGGTGCGGCGCCGGGCGCTCTGAGGTCCGGACGGTTCGTCAAGATCGACCACTGGTGACCGTAATGCGCGGTTCATCCTGAAAAGAAGTCAATTATCCAGTCACGGCCGATCACCCTTTCGTGTGCTTTTCACGAGAATTCTCAAGCTGTGCCCGCCGATCGCCGACAAAGGACCTGTGAGTACCCTTGCGCACCCCACCATGACCCCTGCCCGTTCCGCCGACGGGGCCATCCACGGCCCCGTCGACCTGGACCGCTTCTCCTACGCCGACCGGCCGACCCCGCCGCCGCCCCGCTGGGAGGGCGCCGAGTCGGACCTCGCCCGGGTCGGCCGCAAGACCACCAGCAGCCGCGGCCGCGGCCTGCACGGCCAGCTCGTCCAGCAGCTCGGCCAGATGATCGTCTCCGGCGACCTCGGCGCCGACCGGCCGCTCGTCCCCGAGGAGATCGGCCAGCGGTTCGAGGTCTCCCGCACCGTCGTCCGCGAGTCGCTCCGTGTGCTGGAGGCCAAGGGCCTGGTCAGCGCCCGGCCGAACGTCGGCACCCGGGTCCGTCCGGTCAGCGACTGGAACCTGCTCGACCCGGACATCATCGAGTGGCGCGCCTTCGGCCCGCAGCGGGACGAGCAGCGCCGGGAGCTGTTCGAGCTCCGCTGGGCGATCGAGCCGCTGGCCTCCCGGCTGGCCGCCGGTCACGGCCGGGAGGACGTCCAGCAGCGCCTGGCCGAGCTGATCGAGATCATGGGCCACGCCTCCGCCCAGGCGGACCTCGGCACCTTCGCCCGGGCCGACGCCGAGCTGCACGGGCTGATCCTGCAGCTGGCGGGCAACCGGATGCTGGAGCACCTCTCCGGGATCGTCGCCTGCGCGCTCCAGGTCTCGGGCGGCCCGGCCACCTCCTGCGAGCGGCCCTCGGAGTCCTCGGTCGGCCTGCACGCCCGGCTGGTGGACGCGCTCGGCGCCGGCGACGGCACCGCCGCCGAGAGCACGATGCGGGCGGTGCTCACCGTCCACCCCGAGATTGAGCCGTCGGTCCCGGCGCCCCGGGAGCACTGAGGGCCCCGTTCGGCGACCGGGCACCCTGTCGCCCGCTCCGGGCTCACCATCCCGGACGACCGGCCCCGACGCCCCCGCGAGCGCGGAGACCTCGACGGCCCCGCGACCCCGAAGACCCCGCGACCACCGGCCCTCCGGCTGCCGCCAGCGCGCAGCCGGAGGGCCTCTGTATGCCGCCGGAGCACGTCCGGAGCACCGCCGGAGCGCCGGCGGGACCGCCGCCGGAGCACGTCCGGAGCGCGGTCGGAGCACCACCGGGGTGCCACCCGGGCCGCACCGGAAGGCTCGCTGTCGTGTCCATGGTGAACAACTTCGGCGCGAGTGGGGGATGATGGAAGTCGGCCCCGGGCCGCGGGCGCCGAACGGTGTGACCCGCGACACGAAGGCCATGCGTAACACTTGACGAGTAGCAGCGATGTCTCCTGAGCGGGGGCAGCTCCGGAATACCCCGACACTGCAAAATGCTGTGTTGGTCCGCGGCGCTGCTGCCGTCCTGCAAACCCAGTCCTCAAACCCGAGTCGGTCGGAATCGACACCGCGTGCCCGACGCGCGTTTTCCTTCCCCGCCCGCTCGGGCGGCCGGTACGGGTTCGAGTCCACTCATCGTCCGAGAGGTTGTTCGTGTCGGCCAGCACATCCCGTTCACTTCCCCCCGAGATCGCCGAGTCCGCGGCTCTGCTGGCGCTCATCGAGCGGGGCAAGGCCCAGGGGCAGATCGCCGGTGACGACGTACGCCAGGCGTTCGAGGCGGACCAGATCCCGGTCACCAAGTGGAAGAACGTCATGCGCAGCCTCAACCAGGTGCTGATTGAGGAGGGGGTGGACCTCATGGTCAGCGCGGCCGAACCGGCCGGCGCCAAGCGCAAGAGCGTTGCTGCCAAGAGCCCCGCCAAGCGCACCGCCACCAAGGCGGTCACCACCCGGACCCCGGCCGCTCCGTCGGCCCCGACCAAGCCGCCCGTGCGCATCGCGCCCGGCGCGCCCGTCTCCACCCCGACGGTCGCGGCCGCCGCCGCGCCGGTCAGCACCGTGTCCGCCGACATCACCGCCGAGCCGACGACCACGGTCCTCGGCGAGGTGAAGGCGGCTCCGGCGAAGAAGGCCGTCGCCAAGAAGGCCGTCGCCAAGAAGGCCGCCGCCCCGGCCAAGAAGACCGCCGCCAAGAAGACCACCGCCGCCAAGGCGGGCAAGGGCGACGAGGAGCTCATCGGCGAGGAGGAGCTGCTCGAGGAGGTCGCGCTGCCCGGTGACAAGCCGGGTGAGGAGGCGGAGCCCGAGGAGGAGTCGCAGGGCTTCGTGCTCTCCGACGACGACGAGGACGACGCGCCGGCCCAGCAGGTCGCGGTCGCCGGTGCCACCGCCGACCCGGTCAAGGACTACCTGAAGCAGATCGGCAAGGTCCCGCTGCTCAACGCCGAGCAGGAGGTCGAGCTCGCCAAGCGGATCGAGGCCGGCCTGTTCGCCGAGGACAAGCTCTCGGCTGCCGACAAGCTCGCCCCCAAGCTCAAGCGCGAGCTGGAGATCATCGCCGAGGACGGCCGCCGGGCCAAGAACCACCTGCTGGAGGCCAACCTCCGTCTCGTGGTCTCGCTGGCCAAGCGCTACACCGGTCGCGGCATGCTCTTCCTGGACCTGATCCAGGAGGGCAACCTCGGTCTGATCCGTGCGGTCGAGAAGTTCGACTACACCAAGGGCTACAAGTTCTCCACCTACGCCACCTGGTGGATCCGCCAGGCGATCACCCGCGCGATGGCCGACCAGGCCCGCACCATCCGTATCCCGGTGCACATGGTCGAGGTCATCAACAAGCTGGCCCGCGTCCAGCGCCAGATGCTCCAGGACCTGGGCCGCGAGCCCACCCCGGAGGAGCTGGCCAAGGAACTCGACATGACCCCGGAGAAGGTCATCGAGGTCCAGAAGTACGGTCGCGAGCCCATCTCGCTGCACACCCCCCTGGGTGAGGACGGCGACAGCGAGTTCGGTGACCTGATCGAGGACTCCGAGGCGGTCGTCCCGGCCGACGCGGTCTCCTTCACCCTGCTCCAGGAGCAGCTGCACTCGGTGCTGGACACCCTGTCCGAGCGCGAGGCGGGCGTGGTGTCGATGCGCTTCGGTCTGACCGACGGTCAGCCGAAGACGCTGGACGAGATCGGCAAGGTGTACGGGGTCACCCGTGAGCGCATCCGCCAGATCGAGTCGAAGACCATGTCCAAGCTGCGTCACCCGTCGCGTTCGCAGGTCCTGCGCGACTACCTGGACTGATCCGAAGATCCTGTCGGAAGGCCCGGAGCGTTCTCGCTCCGGGCCTTCCGGCTGTTCGGGCGGGGTGGGCGTCACCGTCCGGGTGGCCGTTGTCCCTCGTCCGGGTGGCGGTGCGGCGGTAGTCGGTCGCGCATCGTAGTCGATCGCCTACGCTGTGCCGGTTGCCTGCTGCCGAGCCACCTTGGAGACACGGTGTCGCCGACCACCGCCCCGACCCCGACCCCGACGCGCCGCCGGCCCCGGGCCGCCGCGCTGCTCCTGCTGGCCGCGCTGCCCGCGCCGCTGCTCGCCTTCGGCCCGGCCGCACCGGCCGCCCTGGCGCAGGGCCGGATCGTCGGCGGCACGGTGGTCGGCACCGCCGACCACCCGTGGGTGGTGGCGCTGGGCAGCCGCCAGCAGTTCGGCTCCGGCCGCTCGGGCCAGTTCTGCGGGGGAGCGCTGGTCACCCCGACCAAGGTGGTGACCGCCGCGCACTGCTTCTACGACGAGAGCCGCGGCCAGCGGGTCGACCGGCCGGGCCTGAAGGCCGTGATCGGCCGGGACGACCTGCACGGCTCGGTCGGCCGCGAGGTGCCGGTGCAGGCGGTCTGGATCCACCCCGACTACTCCTTTGCCACCAACATGAACGATGTGGCGGTCCTCACGCTGGCCGAGTCCCAGGGGGACCGGCCGGTGATCGGACTGGTCGGCCAGGGGGAGACCGAGCCCTACCAGCCCGGGACCATGGCCCAGGTCTACGGCTGGGGGGACACCACCGGCCGCGGCGACTACTCGCCCGTGCTCCGCGAGGTGGATGTGCCGATCATCCCGGACCAGACCTGTGCGCAGGCCTACCCGGGCGGCCAGGACGGCCGCTTCGACGCCCGGGGCATGGTCTGCGCTGCCGAGGAGCGGGGCGGCAAGGACGCCTGCCAGGGGGACAGCGGCGGGCCGCTGGTGGTCGCCGGCCGGCTTGCCGGGCTGGTCTCCTGGGGGACGGGCTGCGCCGAGGCGGCCCACCCGGGCGTCTACACCCGGGTCGGCGCGGTCGCCGACGCGGTGCGCGCCGTCCTGTAGCGGACGGTTCGCACCGGAACCTCCCCGGCCTGCCGCGGTGGGACGGCGGTCGGGCGGGAGAAACGTCGGAGCCGGGCGGCCGGCCCCCGGAGGGGTCGGCCGCCCGGCTCACCGGTCGCGCGCGGTGCGCGACCGGACACAGCTCGACGCTCGTTGCTGCTGCGTGGCGCCCGGGATCAGCGCTCGTCGTCGGTGGCCGTGGCGGCGGTGCCGCCCAGGCGGCCGCTCTCGTCCTGTATCTCCACGGCGATCTTCTTGAGCTCGGGCTCGAACTTCCGGCCGTGGTGGGCGCAGAAGAGCAGCTCTCCGCCGCTGGCGAGAACGACGCGCAGGTAGGCCTGGGCGCCGCAGCGGTCGCAGCGGTCAGCCGCGGTGAGCGGGCTCGCAGGGGTCAGAACAGTAGTCACGTCGCCTCTTCTCTAGCTCGACGAGCTGTCGTACCAGGGTCAACATCCAACCAGGCCGAAAACGTTCCCGCTCGTGGCTTTTCTTCCCTGAGGATTCTGCTGTGTTGATGAGGACGTGCCCCGGGGGCCGGTGGTTCATGCGTACCGAATCCCAGGATCCGCCCGTCGCTCGAACGCCCGATCGGAACCGGGTGCCGGAGTCCGCGTAGCATAATCCTCTGCTGGGTTGGAGCATAAGCCCCGTCCCGGGCCCCGGTAGCCTGCATAACGGCAGTTCCGGAGCCTGCGCCCGGTCCCACGATCCGCCAGGACCGGTGGTACCGGGAGGAGATGGCGCCCCGGCGCCCCGAATCCGGCACGGCTCTTGTTCGCGCAGCGCGTACAAGCTGCGCGGGACCGGCCCGCCGTGCTGTGCACCCAGCGGAGGGGTGCGCACACAGAGGGGTAACGGCTGTCGGTGCGGCGTGCTGCACTGGCGGACGGTCCGGACCCGCCCGGATGTGACCGATGAGACAGAACTTCACCGAGGAGAGTGCCGCGTGAGTGCCGAAACGACCGTGCCGTCCGCTCTGCTGGCCGGCGACGACGGTTCCAACTACACCGCTCGGCACCTGCTCGTCCTGGAGGGCCTGGAGGCGGTCCGCAAGCGCCCCGGCATGTACATCGGCTCCACCGACAGCCGCGGTCTGATGCACTGCCTCTGGGAGATCATCGACAACTCGGTCGACGAGGCGCTCGGCGGCTACTGCGACCGGATCGAGGTCGTGCTGCACGACGACGCCTCGGTCGAGGTCCGCGACAACGGCCGCGGCATCCCGGTGGACGTCGAGCCGAAGACCGGGCTGTCCGGCGTCGAGGTCGTGATGACCAAGCTGCACGCCGGCGGCAAGTTCGGCGGCGGCTCCTACGCGGCCTCCGGCGGTCTGCACGGCGTCGGCGCCTCCGTCGTCAACGCGCTCTCCGCCCGGCTGGACGTCGAGGTCGACCGCAGCGGCCACACCCACGCGATGAGCTTCCGCCGCGGCACCCCCGGCATCTTCACCGAGTCCAGCCCGGACGCCCCGTTCGAGCCCGCCAACGGCATGGCCAAGATCCGCAAGGTGGCGAAGAACCGCACCGGCACCCGGATCCGCTACTGGGCCGACCGGCAGATCTTCCTCAAGGACGCCAAGCTCTCCCTGGAGCACCTGCACAGCCGGGCCCGGCAGACCGCCTTCCTCGTCCCGGGCCTGACCATCATCGTCCGTGACGAGCGGCTCACCGAGAGCGAGAAGGTCGAGGAGAGCACCTTCCGCTACGACGGCGGGATCGCCGAGTTCTGCGAGTTCCTGGCGCCCGACAAGCCGATCTGCGACGTGCTGCGGCTGCACGGCGAGGGCACCTTCAAGGAGACCGTGCCGGTCCTCGACGAACTCGGGCACATGACGCCCACCGAGGTCACCCGCCAGCTCGGGGTGGACATCGCGCTGCGCTGGGGCGCCGGCTACGACACCACGCTGCGCTCCTTCGTCAACATCATCGCCACCCCCAAGGGCGGCACCCACGTCACCGGCTTCGAGCGCTCGCTGGCCAAGACCGTCAACGAGGCGCTGCGGGCGGGCAAGCTGCTGCGCGTCGCCGAGGACGACATCACCAAGGACGACGCCACCGAGGGCCTCACCGCCGTGGTCACCGTCCGGCTCGCCGAGCCGCAGTTCGAGGGCCAGACCAAGGAGGTGCTCGGCACCTCGGCGGCCAACCGGATCGTCGCGGCCGTCGTCGCCAAGGAGCTCAAGAACTTCCTCACCTCGGCCAAGAAGGACGAGAAGGTCCAGGCCCGGGCCGTGCTGGAGAAGGTGGTCGCCGCCGCCCGCACCCGGGTCGCCGCCCGGCAGCACAAGGAGGCCCAGCGCCGGAAGACCGCGCTGGAGACCAGCTCGCTGCCGGCCAAGCTGGCCGACTGCCGCAGCGACGACGTCGACCGCAGCGAACTCTTCATCGTCGAGGGGGACTCCGCGCTCGGCACCGCCAAGCTGGCCCGCAACTCCGAGTTCCAGGCGCTGCTGCCGATCCGCGGCAAGATCCTCAACGTGCAGAAGGCGTCCGTGAGCGACATGCTCAAGAACACCGAGTGCGCGGCGATCATCCAGGTGATAGGGGCCGGCTCGGGCCGCACCTTCGACATCGACCAGGCCCGCTACGGCCGGGTCATCTTCATGGCCGACGCCGACGTCGACGGCTCGCACATCCGCTGCCTGCTGCTGACGCTCTTCCAGCGCTACATGCGGCCGATGGTCGAGCAGGGCCGGGTCTTCGCCGCGGTGCCGCCGCTGCACCGGATCGAGCTCACCAACCCCAAGCGCGGCCAGGAGAAGTACCACTACACCTACTCGGACGCCGAGCTGCGCTCCACCCTGCTGGAGTTCCAGCGCAAGGGCCTGCGCTGGAAGGACCCGGTCCAGCGGTACAAGGGCCTCGGCGAGATGGACGCCGACCAGCTGGCCGAGACCACCATGGACCCGCGCCACCGGACCCTGCGCCGGATCAACCTGGGCGACCTGGAGCAGGCCGAGCGGATCTTCGACCTGCTGATGGGCAACGACGTCGCGCCGCGCAAGGAGTTCATCGTGGACTCGGCGGCCACCCTGGACCGCTCGCGCATCGACGCCTGACCCGGCGGCCCGGCCGCCCCCGTTCGGACAGGGCCCTCCACCCCCGGGTGGAGGGCCCTCGCCGTGCCGGTCCACCCGGGGTCCACCCCGGCTCCGATCCCCCGGCGGGGCCGGATCCGTAGCGTCGGAGAGGTCAGTCGAAGCCTCCCGTCGGGACGGAGAAGTCCGCATGTCTGCCCTGGTCAATGTCGTTCTGGTGGTCCTCGTGATGGCCGTGGTGCTGCGGCGCCAGATGCGCGCCCAGCGGATGGACGGCGACCGCCGCTTCTGGGTGCTGCCGTTGGTCCTCGGCGCGATCGCGCTGCGGGACCCGGAACTGATCGACCGCCAGGACACCGGCTGGTCGGTCTGCCTGCTGGCGGTCGGACTGGTCGCGGTGCTCGCGATGGGTTCGGTCTGGGGCTGGACCGTCCGGATCTGGCGGGAAGCGGACGGCGCGCTCTGGGCCAAGGGGACCAAGGCCACGCTGGCCGCCTGGGGCGGGATGATCGCCATCAGGATCGGCCTGTACGAGACCGGCGTCGCCCTCCACCTCCACCAGTCGACCAGCACGCTGCTGCTCGGCCTCGCCGTCCTGCTGCTGACCCGCTGGCTCGTGGTGAACTGGAGGGCGCGGGCCCTGGAGGCCCCGGACCGGGCCGCCCCGCTGTCCTGAGCGGGCCGCGAGCCCTGAGCACGCCGAGAGTCCTGAGCACTCGGCGAATCCCGAACACACCGCGAGTACCGAACACACAGCGAGTACTCGACACACCGCGAATCGGAGGAGCCCGCCCGTGGCCGACTGGTACTGGACCCGCTGGCCGTCCCGGGAGGGGCTGGAGCGCGACGCCGAGAGCCGGCCGCGGCGGATCCTCACCGGGATCGGCCGGGCCGTCCTGGTGGTCACCGTCACCTGGGGGACGTTCTCCGGCGGCAAGTACGCCGGCTGGGCGGTGGTGGCCGCCGTCGCCGGACTGGTCGCGGCGGTCGGCCTCAGCGCCGGCTACCTGCACGCCAGCCGGGAGCAGCGGCCGCTCGCCGCGTACGGCCTGGCCACCGCCGTGTTCGCGGCCGCCTGGCTGGCCAACCAGGGGCAGGCCGTGCTGCTCGCCGACGTGCTCTGGTACGGGCTGGCGGTGACCGCGCTGATCCGGCTGCCGCTCGCCCCGGCGCTGCTCGCCGCGGCGGCCTCGCTCGGCTCGTACGCCGCGGTCAGCTGGGCGGGCTGGCTGAGCATCACGGCCACGGTCGGCGGGATCTTCCTGCTCGGCTACCTGCTCCGGCTGGACATCGAGGCGCGCGGCACCGCGCGGCGGCTGCTCGCCCAGGAACGGGCCGCCCGGGCCGCCGAGGCGGAGAGCGCCGCGCTCGCCGAACGGGCCCGGATCGCCCGGGAGATCCACGACGTGCTGGCGCACAGCCTCTCCGCCCAGCTGGTCCACCTGGAGGCGGCCCGGCTGATGCTGGACGCCGGCACCGACCGGGAGCAGGTCCGCGAGCGGGTGGTGGCCGCCCGGCGGATGGCCCGGGACGGTCTGGCCGAGACCCGGCAGGCGCTGTCCGCGCTGCGCGGCGAGTTCACCCCGGTCGGCGAGTACCTGGTGGAGCTGACCGGGCGGGAGCGGGCGGCGTTCGGGGTGACCGGCACGCCGCGTCCGCTGGGCGCGGAAGCGGGGCTCGCGGTCCGGCGCACGGCGCAGGAGGCGCTGACCAACGTCCGCAAGCACGCCCCCGGCGCACGCTGCACGGTCGAGCTGCGCTACCTGCCCGGGGAGGTCGAGCTGGAGGTGCGGGACGAGCGCCCGGCGCGTGCGGCGGCGGCGCCGGGGGAGCTGGCGGACAGCGGCGCCGGGTACGGTCTGCTCGGGATGCGCGAACGCGCGGAACTGCTCGGCGGCACCCTGCTGGCGGGCCCCCACGAGGGAGGATGGCGCGTGTTGCTGCGGGTGCCGGCATGACGGGGGGAGGAGACCCGACGGCGGGAGCCGATCCGACGGGGGGAGCCGATCCGACGGGCGCGGCGGTCACCAGGGTGGTGGTCGCGGACGACCAGACGGTGGTCCGCGAGGGCATCGTGATGCTGCTCGGACTGCTGCCCGGGATCGAGGTGGTCGGCTCGGCGGCGGACGGCGAGGAGGCCGTCGCCCTGGTCGGGCGGCACCACCCGGACGTGGTGCTGATGGACCTGCGGATGCCGCGCTGCGACGGCGTCGAGGCGACCCGGCGGATCCGCGCCGCGCACCCGGGGACCGAGGTCGTGGTGCTCACCACGTACGCCGACGACGACTCGCTGTTCCCGGCGCTGCGGGCGGGGGCGCGCGGCTACCTGACCAAGGACGCCGGGGCCGAGGAGATCGCCCGGGCGATCGCGGACGTCCGCTCGGGGGCGGCCGGGCTCTCGCCGCAGGTACAGCTGCGGCTGCTGGAGCGGCTGGCGGGGGAGGGGGCGGCCGGGATCACGTCGGCTGTGGCCCCGCCGGTGGCGAGCCCGTCGGGGACGACCTCCTCGGGGGCGGTCGCGCCGGGGGACGGGCCGCCGGTGGAGCGGCGCGGGGCGGAACCGCCGGACGGGCTGACCCTGCGCGAGGCGGAGGTGCTCGGGCTGATCGCGGAGGGGCTGTCCAACACCGAGATCGCCCGGCGGCTGTTCGTCAGTCCGGCCACCGTGAAGACCCACATCAACAACCTGTTCGCCAAGACCGGCGTGCGGGACCGGGCGCAAGCGGTCGCGTACGCCTTCCGAAACGGAATCACCGGGTCGTCGCAGTAGTCGGATGAGCGTCTGTCGGATCATCGATCACCTCATCGAGTGAACGTATCTGCGTTGGGAGTTTGGGGAGTTGGGACGCCGCCATGATGGTTCGGGTCACAACCCCCCGGTCCAGGAGCAGCCGTGCCACAACAGCAGACGAGAAATGCCGATCCGGGACGGCAGTCGGACTGGTGGACGCCGGCGCCCGCGTCCGCACCCGCCCCGGCCGCCGAGGCCGACGGCAGCACGGAGGTCTACCGCTCCGTCCAGCGCAGCCTCGCCTTCCAGCAGATCCGCCACAGCTACCGGTCCTTCGTCTTCCCGGTCAGCGGCGTCTTCCTCGCCTGGTACCTGCTGTACGTGGCCGCCCAGGCGGCGGCGCCCGGACTGATGCGCAGCCCGGTCGCCGGCCCGGTGAACGTCGCCTGGCTGCTCGGCCTGCTGCAGTTCGCCAGCACCTTCCTGCTGACCTGGCTGTACGCCCGCAACGCCCGCACCAAGCGCGACCGGGCCGCCCTGTCGCTGCGCTGGGACACCCAGGACCAGCTCCGATGAGGGCCGCCACCCCGCCCCCCGTCGCCCCCGCCGGGGACCACCACGACCTGGCCGTCGTGCTGTTCGCCGTCATCGTCGTGGTCACCCTGGCGATCACCTTCCTGGCCGGCCGCCGCGGCAGCGCCGCCGAGGACTTCTACGCCGGCGGCCGGGACTTCACCCCGCTGCAGAACGGTTTCGCGCTCTCCGGGGACTACCTCTCCGCCGCCTCCTTCCTCGGGGTCGCCGGGCTGATCGCGCTGTACGGCTACGACGGCGTGCTCTACAGCATCGGCTTCCTGGTCGCCTGGCTGGTGGTGCTGATGCTGGTCGCCGAACTGGTCCGGAACGCCGGCCGGTACACCCTGGCCGACGTGCTGGCGCTGCGGTTGCGCCGGCGCAAGGTCCGGGCGGCGGCGGGCGGCGCCAGCGTGGTCGTCACGCTGTTCTACCTGGTCGCGCAGATGGTCGGCGCGGGCAGCCTGGTCGCGCTGCTGCTCGGGACCAACAGCGCCCAGGCCCGGACCTGGACCATCGTCGCGGTGGGCGGTCTGATGATCGTCTACGTCACGGTCGGCGGGATGCGGGCCACCACCTGGATCCAGATCGTCAAGGCGTTCCTGCTGATCGTCGGCTCGGTGCTGCTGACCGTGCTGCTGCTGGTCCGCTTCCACGGCGACATCGGCGAGCTGATGCGGCAGGCCGCCCAGCACAGCGGCGCCGGGCGGCGGTACCTGGAACCCGGGCTCAAGTACGGCGCGACCTTCACCAGCCGGCTGGACTTCTTCAGCCTCGGCCTCGCCCTGGTGCTGGGCACCGCGGGGCTGCCGCACATCCTGTCCCGCTTCTACACGGTGCCCACCGCGCGGGCCGCCCGGCGCTCCACCATGTGGGCGATCGGGCTGGTCGGCGGGTTCTACCTGATGGCCATCGCGCTCGGGCTCGGTGCCACCGCGCTGGTCGGCTCGGCCGAGGTGCGACACGCCAACGCGGCGGGCAACACGGCCGTCCCGCTGCTGGCCCTGGTGCTCGGCGGCGGCAACGGCTCCACCGGCGGGGTGGTGCTGTTCGCGCTGATCTCGGCGATCGCCTTCGCCACCATCCTCGCCGTGGTCGCCGGGCTGACGCTGGCCTCCTCGGCGGCGTTCGCCCACGACATCTGGGCGGGTGCCTGGCGGGGCCGGCCGCGCCGCTCGGGGGCCGGCCGGGGCGTCCGCGGCGGACGGGGCGCGCGCGGACGGCGGGCCGTCGTCCCGGCCTCCCGCCGGGCGGGCGGCGGGACGGCGGCGGAAGCGGTACCGGTCCCGGTGGACGACGCCCCGGTGGGCGCGGTCGCGGAACGCGAGGAGGTCGGCGTCGCACGGGTCGCGGCGGTCGGGATCGGGGCGGTGGCGATCGTCCTGAGCCTGTTCGCCCAGCAGCTCAACGTCGCCTTCCTGGTCGGCCTGGCCTTCGCCGTCGCGGCCTCGGCCAACCTGCCGGTGCTGCTCTACAGCCTGTTCTGGCAGCGGTTCACCGCCCGTGGCGCGGTCTGGTCGGTGTACGGCGGGCTGATCCCGGCGGTGGTGCTGGTGGCCTTCTCCCCGGTGGTCTCCGGGACCAAGGTGGCGCTGTTCCCCGGTGTCGACTTCCACTGGTTCCCGCTGGAGAACCCGGGCATCGTCTCCATCCCGCTCGGCTTCCTGGCCGGCTGGATCGGCACCCTCACCTCCGCCGAGCCGGCCGACCCGGACCGGTACGCGGAGCTGGAGGTCCGCGCGCTGACCGGGGCCGGTGCGGCCTAGGCACGGCGGACCCGCGGGACGCGGGACCGGACGACCCCCGACGGGGGCCCCGTCGGGGGTCGTCCGTTTCGTCGGTCCGTTCGGTAGCATCGGTCAGCCGCGTGCGGCCAGGCCGTAGCGGTGCTCCGGGCGGCCGGTGTCGCCGTACCGCAGGGTGAGGCGCAGCCGGCTGTCCCGCTCCAGCTGCTTGAGGTAGCGCTGCGCGGTGGACCGGCTGAGCCCGGTGGCGTCGGCGACCTCCTGGGCGGAGAGCGGCCGGCCGGCCCGGCGCAGCACCCCGAGGACCAGGTCCGTGGTGGGCGCGGAGTGGCCCTTGGGCAGGCTGGCGGCCGGCGCGGCGGCGCTGCGCAGGGTGGCGAACAGGCGGTCCACCTCGTCCTGGCCGGCCTCCCGGGCGGCGGGGCCGGCCAGCGCGTGGCGCAGCTGGCCGTAGGCGACCAGCTTGTCGCGGAGTCCGGCGAAGGTGAACGGCTTGACCAGGTACTGCAGGGCGCCGTGCTGCATCGCGGCGTGCACCGTGGAGACGTCGCGGGCGGCGGTCACCATCATCACGTCGCAGCCGACGTCGAGCCCGCGCAGCCGGCGGACCAGGGCGAGGCCGGTCTCGTCGGGGAGGTGGTGGTCGAGCAGCAGCAGGTCCACCGG
Source organism: Kitasatospora sp. NPDC093806 (assembly GCF_040683335.1). Classification (NCBI taxonomy): domain Bacteria; kingdom Bacillati; phylum Actinomycetota; class Actinomycetes; order Kitasatosporales; family Streptomycetaceae; genus Kitasatospora; species Kitasatospora sp. NPDC093806. Next base: position 73,710 of record NZ_JBFBDO010000004.1, on the reverse strand, counting down.
GCGGCGTTCCAGGGCGGCGAGGGCCTCGGCGGCGGAGTGCGCGGTGCCGGTGACCCGGAAGCCGGGGACCCGGGCCACGTAGGCGGCGTGGACGTCGGCGACCCGGAAGTCGTCGTCCACCACGAGTACGTCGATCATCACGCCTCCACGAGGGGGGTGGGGGCTCCGGGGGCGGGAGCGGCTGCGGAGGTGGGGGTGTCGGGGACGGGGGCGACGCCGTCGGCCGGGGTGTGCAGGGCTTCGGGGAGTTCGACGGTGAAGCGGGCGCCGCCGAGCGGGCCGGTGTCGAGCACGATCCGGCCGCCGGTGCGCTCGACCAGCCGCCGGACCATCGCCAGGCCCAGCCCGCGCGGCCGGTGCGCGGGTGCCTCCTTGCTGGTCCAGCCCTCCTCGAAGACCCGTTCGCGCAGCTCCGGCGGAACGCCCGGCCCGCTGTCGGCGACCTCGACCAGCAGTGTGCCGCCGACCGCCAGCAGGGTGACCTCCAGCCGTCCGCCGCCCGTCGGGGCGAGCGCGTCCAGCGCGTTGTCGACCAGGTTGCCGAGGACGGTCAGCAGCGCCCGGGCGTCCACCACGGCGTCCGGCAGGTGGGTGGCCGGGGAGATCCGCAGCCGGACGCCGCGCTCGCCGGCCACCGCCGTCTTGCCCGCGAGCAGCGCGGCCACGTGCGGGTCCTGGACCTGCTCGGCGATCCGGGCGGCGACCGCCGCGTGCGAGCCGGACTGCTCGGAGATGAACGCCACCGCCTGCTCGTGGCGGCCGAGCTCCAGCAGCCCGAGCAGGGTGTGCATCCGGTTGGCGTGCTCGTGGTCCTGGGCGCGCAGCGCCTCGGTGAGGCCGCGGGTGGTGTCGAGCTCGCGGACCAGCGACTCCAGCTCGGTCCGGTCGCGCAGGGTGACCACCGCGCCGCCCTCGGCCGTCGCCATCCGGTTGACCACCAGCACCCGGTCGTCCCGGACGGCGGGCAGGTCGGCGCCGGTGAGCCGGCCGGTCAGCACGTCGGCCAGCCGGCCGGGCGGCAGCACGTCGTCGATCGGGCGGCCGGTGTGCTCCTCGTCGGCGGGCAGGCCGAGCAGCCGGACCGCCTCGTCGTTGGCGAGCCGGATCCGGCCGCGCTCGTCCAGCGCGACCATGCCCTCGCGGATGCCGTGCAGCATCGCCTCGCGCTCGACCAGCAGCGCCGAGATGTCGGCCAGCGCGATGTTGTGGGTGCGCCGCTTCAGCCGCCGGGCCAGCACCAGGGTGGCGACGGTGCCGGCGGCGAGTCCGGCGCCCGCGCAGAGCAGGATGCCGGTGAGCATCTTGAGCAGCCGGCGGCGGATCGAGTCGTCGCTGATGCCGACCGACACCTCGCCGACGATCGTGCCGTCGGCCAGCCGCAGCGGCACCTTGCCGCGGGCGGTGCGGCCCAGCGTGCCCTGCTGGATCGCGGTCACGCTGCGGCCGCTCAGCGCCGGCTCCGGGTCGGTGGACACCCGCTGGCCGATCCGGCCCGGGTCGGTGTGCGAGAGCCGGATGCCGTCGGCGTCGGTGACCACCACGAAGCTGGCGCCGGTGGCCAGCCGGATCTGCTCGGCGTCGCGCTGCGCGGCGGCCGAGTCACGGGCCCAGGCGGCCCGGGCGATCGTCTCGTCGCTCGCGGTGGCCTGGGCGATCGACAGCGCGCGCTGCATCGCGTCGTGGTCCAGCTCGGAGCTGACCGGGGCCAGGAACAGGCCGGCGGTGACCACGGTGACGCCCACGGTGACCACGGTCTGGCTCAGCAGCAGCTGGGCGAAGACCCGGCGCGGACGGCGGGGCTGCCTCATCGGGGGTCTCCTCTCCTGTGGCGCTCGGCTGCGGCGCTCTGCCGCTTTGTGCCGCTCCGTGGCACTCCGTGGCGCTGTGTTCGCCGCGGCCCGGACACCCCCCGTGGTTGGGACACCTTATGTTTCCGACCTGTTTCTGTCAGCCGCGTCCCCGTTGTTGTAGCGGAAGCAAAACGAGCAGAACAGCCCTCAACGCGGAGAACCCGCAGTACGCCGAGAAGCCTCCCGCCGCCGCGCCCCGCGCTCCTAGCCTCCCGGGGCAAGCACTGACCCGGGAGGTCACATGAGCACAACCCCGGCACCGAGCCCGGTGGCGGGCGGGGAGGTGGCGACCGCGGCGATCGAGCTGACCGCCGCGACCAAGCGGTTCCGCACCCCGTCCGGAGCCCTGCACACCGCCGTCCGCGACCTCGACCTGACCGTCGCGCAAGGTGAGTTCGTCGCCGTCGTCGGCCCCACCGGCTGCGGCAAGTCGACCACGCTGACGCTGGTCAGCGGCCTGGAGGAGCCCACCGAGGGCGACGTCCGGGTGTACGGCGAGCCGGTCCGCGGGATCGACCCGCGGGTCGGGTTCGTCTTCCAGCAGGACGCCGTCTTCCCCTGGCGGACGGTGCTGTCCAACGTGATGGCCGGCCCGCGGTTCCGCGGCGTCCCGGCCGCCGAGGCGCGCGAGCGGGCCCGGGACTGGCTCGCCCGGGTCGGCCTCGGCGCCTTCGAGGACCGCTACCCGCACCAGCTCTCCGGCGGCATGCGCAAGCGCGTCGCGCTCGCCCAGACCTTCGTCAACGACCCGAAGATCCTGTTGATGGACGAGCCGTTCTCGGCGCTCGACGTGCAGACCCGGGCCCTGATGTCGGACCAGCTGCTGGAGCTGTGGGCCGGTACCGGCTCCTCGGTCGTCTTCGTCACCCACGACCTGGACGAGGCGATCGCGCTCGCCGACCGGGTGGTCGTGATGACGGCCGGACCGGCCACCGTCAAGGAGGTCTTCACCGTCGACCTGCCGCGTCCGCGCACCGTGGAGGCCGTCCGGCTGGAGCCGAGGTTCGTCGAGCTGTACCGCGAGATCTGGGCCTCGCTCGGCGAAGAGGTGCGCATCACCCGTGAGAGAGGAGCGGGTCGTGCCGCTTGAGACCGCTCAGAACGCCCGGACCGCCCCGGCCGCCGGCGCACCCCCGGCGGCGCCCGCCGGCGGACGGACCGAGGCCCGCGAACGGGCCGCCCGGAACCGGCGGTTGCGGGTGTACGGGGCCCGCGTCGCCGTGCTCGTGGCCTTCCTCGGGCTCTGGGAGCTGTGCGCCCGGACCGACGTCATCGACCCGTTCAACTTCTCCCAGCCGTCCCGGATCTGGGCGCAGATCTGGCAGTGGACCACCCACGGCACCGCGCAGGGCTCGCTCGGCGAGCAGATCGGCTACACCCTGTACGAGGCGCTCACCGGCTGGGTGATCGGCGTCACCGGCGGTGTGCTGCTCGGCATCGCGCTCGGCCGGATCCGCTTCCTGGCCGATGTGTTCGGGCCGTACATCAAGGTGCTGAACGCGATCCCGCGGATCGTGCTGGCCCCGATCTTCCTGATCTGGTTCGGCCTCGGCCCGGCCTCCAAGGTGGCCTCGGCGGTGGTCCTGGTCTTCTTCCCGGTCTTCTTCAACGCCTTCCAGGGCGCCCGCGAGGTCGACCGCAACCTCGTCGCCAACGCCCGCATCCTCGGCGCCGACAACCGCCGGGTCACCCTCCAGGTGGTCATCCCGGCCGCCACCACCTGGATCTTCACCAGCCTGCACGTCAGCTTCGGCTTCGCGCTGATCGGCGCGATCGTCGGCGAGTACATCGGCGCCACCAAGGGCCTCGGCCTGCTGGTCGCGGCCGCCCAGGGCACCTTCAACGCGGCCGGCGTGTACGCGGCCATGACCATCCTCGCGGTTGTCGCACTGCTCACCGAGGGGCTGCTGACCTTCGCCGAGAAGAAGCTGTTCCGCTGGAAGCCGGCCGAGTCCGGCGACGGCCGCTGACCCCCACTGCCTTCCCCCACCCCCCCACCCCCCGCTCGTCCCGCCCCGTTCCGTCCAGAGAGGCACCCCACCCATGCGCCGATCCGTCGCCGCCGCCCTCGCCGCCGTCCTGCTCCTGCCGCTCGCCGCCTGCGCCAACGACGCCGCGTCCACCACCCACAGCGCCGCCGTCCCGGCCGGGCAGAAGGTGGACGGGCCCAAGGTCAAGATCATGGTCGGCGGCCTGGACAAGGTCATCTACCTGCCCGCGATGCTCACCCAGCGGCTCGGCTTCTTCGCCGAGGCCGGCGTCAACGTCGAGCTGATGAGCGAGCCCGCCGGCGTCAACGCCACCACCGCGCTGCTGGCCGGCGACGTCCAGGGCGCCGTCGGCTTCTACGACCACACCATCGACCTGCAGGCCAAGGGCAAGAACGTGCAGTCCGTGGTGCAGTTCTCGCAGGCCCCCGGCGAGGTGGAGATCGTCTCCACCAAGCAGGCCGACGCCATCACCTCGGGCGCCGACTTCAAGGGCAAGAAGCTCGGCGTCACCAGCATCGGCTCCTCCACCGACTTCCTCACCAAGTACCTGGCGGTCAAGAACGGCACCGCCGTCAGCGAGTTCAGCCCGATCGCGGTCGGCGCCGGACAGACCTTCATCGCCGCGCTCCAGCAGGGTTCCATCGACGCCGGCATGACCACCGACCCGACCGTCGCCAACATCCTGGACAAGGGCCTCGGCAAGATCCTCTACGACATGCGCACCCCCGAGGGCTCGCGCGCCGCGCTCGGCGGGCTCTACCCGTCCTCCTCGCTGTACATGAACACCGAGTGGGTCGAGAAGAACAAGGAGACCACCCAGAAGCTCGCCGACGCCTTCGTGAAGACGCTCAAGTGGATGTCCACCCACAGCCCGGAGGAGATCGCCGGCAAGATGCCCGCCGACTACGCGCAGGGCGGCGCCGAGCAGTACGCGGCGGCCATCAAGGCCACCCTGCCGATGTTCACCACCGACGGGGTGATGCCCGCCGACGGGCCGAAGACCGTGCTCGCCGTGCTCGCCGCGTTCCACCCGGACGTCAAGGGCAAGGAGGGGACGATCGACCTCGCCCGCACCTACACCACCGAGTTCGTCGCCAAGGCCGCCGCCAAGGGGTGAACCGGGGGACCGGCGGTCCCGCGCCCACCCCCACGGGCGCGGGGCCGCAGGTCAGCGCTGCCGAACGGCCACGACGTCCATCCGGGACGGCGTGGCCGCCGCCTTTCCGCAGCTCTCCGCGCGGGGCGGCTCGCTCACGCCCTCGACCACCTCGACCTCCCAGCACCGGCCGTCCTCGTGCCGGACCGTCACCAGCCAGCGGCCCGGCCCGTCCGGGGCCTGCTCCAGCGACAGCGCCGCCGCCCGGGTCTCGCCGGTGGCCAGCCGCACCGCCTGGTCGGCCGCCTGGCCCGGGCGCTCCCAGCCGGAGCAGCCGCGCGACCACTCGGGCACCATCCGGCCCACCGCGGTCGCGGCCAGCACCTCCTTGGCCGACTCGGCCGTCAGCCGCCCGTACGCGTAGCCGAACGGCAGCACCAGCATGGTCGGCGAGAAGCGGTGGCCGCCCAGGTGGGTCACCTCCCACACCTCGCTGTGCCCGGCCGCCGCCAGCTCGGCGGCCAACGGGCGGCCCAGCAGCGCGCAGCAGCGGTCCCGGCGGCCGTTGGTACACACCAGGGCGATCGGGCCGCCGACGTGCGGCGCGCCGAAGCCGCCGTGGTCGCCGGCGCCCAGTGCGGCGAAGTCCAGGGAGAGCAGCTCGGCCGGGTCGGACACCTGGGAACGGCGCACCCAGGCGCGGCCCGGGGCGGGCACGGTGTGCGCGATCACGACCTCGTGCCGCGGGGTCGGCAGGCAGTCCGCGTGCCGGCCGGGGCGCCGGATCAGCGCCACCCGCACGCCGGTCCCGGCCGTCGCGGCGTCCAGCGCGCGGCCGACCGCCGGGTCGAGGTGGCTCTCGCCGAGTGCCTTCGCTCCCCAGGGGCCGTTCTGTTCGACCAGCAGCCAGGTGGTGGCGGTCGCCGCGGTGGCGGCCAACGGCTCCGACAGTTCACGCGACAGAGTCGCACAGGTGCTCACGCCGGTAAGGCTACCCTTGCCCCCCACCGGAGGCCCGGGGGAGCGACGCGGGGCGGGCGGGGTTGGTGGCGCGGTCGGTGGGCGGGGCTGCGAGGTGGCACGGGTGGCCGCCGGGTGGCAGGGGCGCGGCCGTGTTCGGGTGGGGTCGGTGGTCGCTTGGCCGGCGGAGCGGGGCGCGGCCGCTGGCGAGTGGGGGTGGCTTGTGGTCCGGGTGGCCGGGGGGCGTGGGCCGCTCGGACCAGGGGCGGGACCGGTGGGCGGGGGCCGGCCGGGGTGGGGTGGGAACGGGGGAGGGGCGCCGGACGCGTGGTCCGGCGCCCCTCCGGGGGTGTGCGGGTGTTACGCCGGGCCGGCGACGGCGGCGATCGGGGTGGTGACCGGGGTGCCGGAGCCGTCGCGGCGGGGGTCGCGGTCGGGGAGGTCGACCGGGGCGCCCTTGGCGGTGGTGGCGTGGGCGGGGGCGGGCCCGGCCCAGGCGAAGGCCAGCGCGTCCTCGCCGCGCAGGAAGCGCTGGCAGCGGACGCCGCCGGTGGCCCGGCCCTTGCGCGGGTACTGCTCGAACGGGGTGACCTTCCAGCTGGACTGGTCCTCGCCGGTGAGCGTGCCGGAGCTGCCGGCGACCGAGACGACCACCGCGTCGACCGCCGGGTCGACGGCGGTGAAGGAGAGCACCCGGGCACCGTCGGACAGCTTGATGCCGGCCATGCCGCCGGCCGGGCGGCCCTGCGGCCGGACCTGGCCGGCCGGGTAGCGCAGCAGCTGGGCGTCGGAGGCGATGAAGACCAGGTCCTCCTCGCCGGTGCGCAGCTCGACCGCGCCGATCACCTCGTCGCCGTCCTTGAGCGCGATCACCTCGAACTCGTCCTTGTTGGCGGGCCATTCGGGGACGACCCGCTTGACCACGCCCTGCACGGTGCCCAGCGCCAGGCCGGGGGAGGACTCGTCCAGGGTGGTCAGCGCGAGGACCTTCTCGCCGGTCTCCAGGCGGAGGAACTCGGTGGCGGCGGCCCCGCCGGCCAGCGTCGGCGAGGGGGTGGGCGGCAGCGCGGGCAGGTCGATGACCGGCAGGCGCAGCACCCGGCCGGCCGAGGTGACCACGCCGACGTCGGCCCGGGCGGTGGTCGGCACCGCGGAGACGATCACGTCGTGCTTGGCGCGCTTCTCGGAGAGCTCGAACGGCTCGCCGTCGGCGGTCCGGGCGAGCAGCCCGGTGGAGGAGAGCAGCACCCGGCACGGGTCGTCGGCGACCTCCAGCGGGACGGCCAGCGAGGCGGCCGGCGCGGCGCCGGCCTCCAGCAGGACGGTGCGCCGCTCGGTGCCGAACTGCTTGGCGACGGCGCCGAGTTCGCCGGAGACCACGCTGCGCAGCCGGGAGTCGGACTCCAGGATCTCGGTGAGCTCGGCGATCTCCGAGTTGAGCTTGGCCTGCTCCTGCTCCAGCTCGACCCGGTCGAAGCGGGTGAGCCGGCGCAGCGGGGTGTCGAGGATGTACGCGGTCTGCGTCTCGGACAGCGAGAAGCGCTCGATCAGGCGCTCCTTGGCCTGGGCGGCGTTGTCGCTGGACCGGATGATCGCGATGACCTCGTCGATGTCGACGAGCGCGACCAGCAGGCCCTCGACCAGGTGCAGCCGCTCCTGCCGCTTGCGGCGGCGGAAGTCGCTGCGCCGGCGGACCACCTCGAAGCGGTGGTCGACGTAGACCTCCAGCAGCTCCTTGAGGCCGAGGGTGAGCGGCTGGCCGTCGACCAGCGCCACGTTGTTGATGCCGAAGGTCTCCTCCATCGGCGTCAGCTTGTAGAGCTGCTCCAGCAGGGCCTCGGGGACGAAGCCGTTCTTGACCTCGATGACGAGGCGCAGGCCGTGCTCGCGGTCGGTGAGGTCCTTGACGTCCGCGATGCCCTGGAGCTTCTTCGCGTTGACCAGGTCCTTGATCTTGGCGATGACCTTCTCGGGGCCGACGTTGTACGGCAGCTCGGTGACCACGATGCCCTTGCGGCGGGCGGTGACCGCCTCGACCGTCGTGGTGGCACGGATCTTGAAGGTGCCGCGGCCGGACTCGTAGGCGTCCCGGATGCCGGACAGGCCGACGATCCGGCCGCCGGTGGGCAGGTCCGGGCCGGGGACGAACCGCATCAGGGTGTCGAGGTCGGCGTTGGGGTGCTTGATCAGGTGCCGGGCGGCGGCGACGACCTCGGAGAGGTTGTGCGGCGGCATGTTGGTGGCCATGCCGACGGCGATCCCGGTGGCGCCGTTGACCAGCAGGTTGGGGAACGCGGCCGGCAGCGCGAGCGGCTCCTGCTCGCTGCCGTCGTAGTTGGGCCCGAAGTCGACGGTCTCCTCGTGGATCGACTCGACCATGGCCATCGAGGCGGCGGTGAGCCGGGACTCGGTGTAGCGCATCGCGGCCGGCGGGTCGTCGTTGCCGAGCGAGCCGAAGTTGCCGTGGCCGTCGATCAGCGGCAGCCGCATCGAGAACGGCTGCGCCATGCGGACGACGGAGTCGTAGATGGAGGCGTCCCCGTGCGGGTGCAGCCGGCCCATCACCTCGCCGACCAGGCGGGCGCACTTGACGTGGCCGCGCTCCGGGCGCAGGCCCATCTCGTTGGCCTGGTACAGGATGCGGCGGTGCACCGGCTTGAGGCCGTCCCGGGCGTCCGGGAGGGCGCGGGAGTAGATGACGGAGTAGGCGTACTCGAGGAACGAGCCCTGCATCTCGTCCACGACGTCGACGTCGAGGATGCGCTCCTCGAAGTCTCCGGGGGGCGGGGTCTGCGAACTGCGGCGGGCCATCGCGGCGGGGCTCCCTTACGTCTCGCTTGCGTCTCGTCTGCGCTTGTCGTCTGCGCTGTCGGCGGTGCTGCCGTCGCCGGGGCTGTCGGCGGGTGGGTCGACAGGGCTCGGCGCCCCCATTGTGGACCCTCCCGCCGACAGTCCCGGCCAGCGCCCCTCTTCCGCCCCTGGCGAACGCCCCGTCCGCGCGGACACATCCGCGCCGTTCGCGCGTTGCACCACAATGGGGGACGCCACACGAACCCCGACATCGACGACGGGAAGGACCCGAGCGCATGGCCAACCCGGCCCCCGCCTCCCAGCGAGGCATCGCCATCACCGAGCACCGCCTGGCCAACGGCCTGCGCGTCGTCCTCTCCGAGGACCACCTGACCCCGGTGGCCGCGGTCTGCCTCTGGTACGACGTGGGCTCCCGGCACGAGGTGAAGGGCCGCACCGGGCTGGCCCACCTGTTCGAGCACCTGATGTTCCAGGGGTCCGCGAACGTCTCCAACAACGGGCACTTCGAGCTGGTCCAGGGCGCCGGCGGCTCGCTCAACGGCACCACCAGCTTCGAGCGCACCAACTACTTCGAGACCATGCCGGCCCACCAGTTGGAGCTCGCGCTCTGGCTGGAGGCGGACCGGATGGGCTCGCTGCTGGCCGCCCTCGACGAGACGTCGATGGAGAACCAGCGCGACGTGGTGAAGAACGAGCGGCGCCAGCGCTACGACAACGTCCCGTACGGCACCGCGTTCGAGAAGCTGACCGCGCTGTCCTTCCCGGACGGCCACCCGTACCACCACACCCCGATCGGCTCGATGGCCGACCTGGACGCGGCCACCCTGGAGGACGCCCGGGCGTTCTTCCGCACCTACTACGCGCCGAACAACGCGGTGCTGTCGGTGGTCGGCGACATCGACCCCGAGCAGACCATCGCCTGGGTGGAGAAGTACTTCGGCAGCATCCCCGCGCACGACGGCAAGCAGCCGCCGCGCGACGGCACCCTGCCGGAGAGCATCGGCCGGGAGATCCGCGAGCTGATCCGCGAGGACGTGCCGTCCCGCGCGCTGATGGCCGCCTACCGGCTGCCGCACGACGGCACCCGGGAGGCGGACGCCGCCGACCTGGCGCTGACCATCCTGGGCAGCGGCGAGTCCAGCCGGCTGTACAACCGCCTGGTCCGCCGGGACCGCACCGCCGTCGCGGCCGGCTTCGGCCTGCTGCGGCTGGCCGGCGCGCCGAGCCTGGGCTGGCTGGACGTCAAGACCTCGGGTGACGCCACCGTCGGGCAGATCGAGGCGGCCGTGGACGAGGAGCTCGCCCGGTTCGCCGCCGAGGGCCCGACCGCGGCCGAACTGGAGCGCGCCCAGGCGCAGATCGAGCGCGAGTGGCTGGACCGGCTCACCACGGTGGCCGGCCGGGCCGACGAACTCTGCCGCTACGCCGTGCTGTTCGGCGACCCGAAGCTGCTGAACGACGCCCTGCCGAAGGTCCTCGACGTCACCGCCGAGGAGGTGCGGGCGATCGCCGAGGCGCGCCTGCACCCGCAGAACCGGGCGGTCCTGGTGTACGAGCCGACCACGGCCGAGGACGCCGCCGACGAGACCACTGCCGACGAGACCGACGAGGAGGGCGCCGCCGTATGAGCACCGAGTACGTCCCCGCCATGACCTTCCACCCGCAGCCCCAGCCCGGCACCCCCAGCCCGTGGGCGTTCCCGGCACCGGAGCGCACCGCCCTCGGCAACGGCGTCACCGTGCTGCACTGCCACCGCCCCGGCCAGCAGCTGGTCGCCGTCGACGTGCTGCTGGACGCGCCGCTCGCGGCCGAGCCGGAGGGCCTGGACGGGGTCGCCTCGATCCTGGCCCGGGCGTTCAGCGAGGGCACCGACACGCTGACCGCCGAGGAGTTCGCCGCCGAGCTGGAGCGGGCCGGCGCGACCCTGGACGCGCACGCCGACCACCCGTGCATCCGGGTCTCGCTGGAGGTCCCGGCCTCCCGGCTGGCCCGCGGCCTGGACCTGCTGGCCGCCGCGCTGGGCAGCCCGGCGCTGCCGCAGGACGAGATCGAGCGGCTGGTCGCCAACCGGCTGGACGAGATCGTGCACGAGCAGGCCAACCCGGCCCGCCGGGCCGCCAAGGCGCTGTACGCCGAGCTGTTCGACGGCGCCGACCGGCTCTCCCGGCCGCGCTCCGGCACCGCCGAGACGGTGAAGACGATCGACCGGGCCGCCGTCCGGGCGTTCTACGAGGCGCACGTCCGGCCCGCTACCGCCACCGTCGTGGTGGTCGGCGACCTGACCGGCACCGACCTGCCGGCCCTGCTGGAGTCCACCCTGGGCACCTGGAAGGGCGCCCCGGCGGTGCCCGCCGCGCACGCCCCGGTGACCGCCGACGACACCGGCCGGGTGGTCATCGTGGACCGGCCCGGCTCGGTCCAGACCCAGCTGCTGATCGGCCGGATCGGTCCGGACCGGCACGACCCGGACTGGGCCGCGCAGATCCTCGGCACCTACTGCCTGGGCGGCACCCTCACCTCCCGGCTGGACCGGGTGCTGCGCGAGGAGAAGGGCTACACCTACGGCGTGCGGGCCTTCGCCCAGCCGCTGCGCTCGGCCGCCGACGGCACCGGGCGCGCCCTGCTGGCGATCAGCGGCTCGGTGGACACCGCGTCCACCGCCCCGGCGCTGGCCGACACCTGGACGATCCTGCGCACGCTGGCCGCCGAGGGGCTGACCGACGCGGAGCGCGACGAGGCCGTGCAGTTCCTGGTGGGCGTGGCCCCGCTGAAGTACGAGACCGCGGGCTCGGTCGCCGGCACCCTGGCCGACCAGGTCGAGCAGCACCTGGCGGACGACTTCCAGGCCGAGGTCTACCGGCAGCTGGCCGAGTTGCCGACCGCCGAGGCCACCGCGGCCGTGGTCCGGGCCTTCCCGCCGGACCGGCTGGTCACCGTGCTGGTCGGGGACGCCGCCGCGTTCGCCGAGCAGGTGCGGGAGCTGGGCATCGGCGAGGTGACCGTGATCAGCGCCTGAGCCGGGCGCGGGCGCGGTGAGGGCCCGGCGGAGCGTACCGACGCTCCGCCGGGCCCTTCGCGTTGCTCGTTCCGCGTTGCTCGCTTCGCGTTGATTGTTTCGCGCTAATTGTGTTGCGGGCGCCGAGCCGGGCGTGGGTAGATAGCCCCCGGCAGCCGGTACACACACGGAGAGGAGGCGGTCACCATGCGGGTCGAGCACACCTACGGACGCTCCCCGAGACTGTCCTCCCGATGCCCCTTGGCCGCCTGAGCGCAGCCACCCCCCGGACATCCCCCGTACCGCGCCGGGTTCTTCGCGCGGCATCCCCCCGGGGTGACACCCCACCTAGGCTTGAACCATCCGACCTTGGGAGGTCGTTGAACCATGTCGTACACCGAGGTACCCGGGATCCGGGTTCCGATCCGGATGTGGACCGACCCGGCCACCGTCGAGGGCCAGGCGATGCAGCAGCTGCGCAACATCAGCTCGCTGCCCTGGCTGCACGGGCTCGCCGTGATGCCCGACGTCCACCTGGGCAAGGGCGCGACGGTGGGTTCGGTGATCGCCATGCGCGGCGCCGTCTGCCCGGCGGCGGTCGGCGTGGACATCGGCTGCGGGATGAGCGCGGTGAAGACCTCGCTCACCGCGAAGGACCTGCCGGACGACCTGTCGCGGCTGCGCTCGCGGATCGAGCAGGCCATCCCGGTCGGCCGAGGCCTGCACAAGGACCCGGTCGAGCCGGGCAAGGTGCACGGCGTCCCGACCGGCGGCTGGGACGACTTCTGGCAGCGGTTCGACGGGATCGCGTCCGAGGTGCGGTGGCGCCGCGAGCGGGCGCTCCAGCAGATGGCGACGCTCGGCGGCGGCAACCACTTCATCGAGGTCTGCGTCGACGACACCGGCGCGGTCTGGCTGATGCTGCACTCGGGTTCGCGCAACATCGGCAAGGAGCTGGCGGAGCACCACATGGGCGTGGCCCAGTCGCTGCCGCACAACCAGGGCCTGATCGACCGTGACCTCGCGGTGTTCATCGCGGAGACCCCGCAGATGGCCGCCTACCGGGACGACCTGTTCTGGGCGCAGGAGTACGCCAAGCGCAACCGGGCGCTGATGATGGCGCTGTTCCAGGACGTGGTCCGGCGCGAGTTCGCCAAGGCGAAGGTCACCTTCGACGAGGTGATCAGCTGCCACCACAACTACGTCTCGGAGGAGACGTACGACGGCGTCGAGCTGCTGGTCACCCGGAAGGGCGCGATCAAGGCCGGGGCCGGCGACTACGGGATCATCCCGGGCTCGATGGGCACCGGGTCGTACATCGTCCGCGGGCTGGGCAACGAGGCGTCGTTCAACTCGGCCTCGCACGGGGCCGGCCGGAAGATGAGCCGGAACGCCGCGAAGAAGCGGTTCACCACGCAGGACCTGGCCGAGCAGACCAAGGGCGTGGAGTGCCGCAAGGACGCGGGTGTGGTCGACGAGATCCCGGGCGCGTACAAGTCGATCGAGAAGGTGATCGAGCAGCAGCGGGACCTCGTCGAGGTGGTCGCGCACCTGAAGCAGGTGGTCTGCGTCAAGGGCTGAGCCCGGCGCGGGAAAGGTGAAGCCCCCGGTTCCGGCCGGGGGCTTCGTCGTGCCCGTCGGGTCCGGAGCGCTCGTCGTGCCCGGCGGGTCCGGGGCCGGTCAGGCCCGGTCGGTCCCGGGGTCGAGCCGGCGGTAGCCCGGGTGCACCCCGGGGGTGAGGCCCTGGGTCTCGGCGACCCGGCGCAGCAGTCCGGCCAGGACGATACGTTCCTGCGGATCGAGGCCGGCGCAGACCGCCTCCTCGTGGGCGAGCGCCGCCTCGGCGAGTCCGCGCATCAGCTCCTCGCCCTTGGGTGCGAGGTAGAGGTCCTGGAACCGGCGGTCCTTGGGGTTGCGCCGGCGCTCGACCAGGCCGCGCTCCTCGATGGCGTCAACGAAGGCCACGAACCGACTGGGTGACATGCCGAGCCGCCGGGCGAGGTCCTGCTGGTGCCGGCCGGGGGAGAGGCCGACGGTCCGGAGCAGGCCGGCCTGGGCCGGTGTGAGGTCCAGCTCGGCCACCCGCTGGGCGAAGGACTGCGCCGCGTGTTCACCCAACTGTGAGAGAAGGAAGGCGACTTGGGATCCCTCCGGGCCGCGGTGGGGCGACGGGGCGCGGTCGGGGATCTCGGTCATGGAAACACGATAGCAGTGGACAATGATGTCCCCAGGTGAACTATTCTCTTCATGGAACTACCGGCGACGGCGACGACCGCCCGACGTCGGACCCGTCGACCGTTCCCGACTGGAGCGCTCCCATGACCACGACCTCAGCGGTGCCCGCCGTCTCCGCCCGGAGCCCGCAGTCGGGTCCGCCCCTGCTACTGCCCGCGGTGGCCTTCGCGGCACTGATGGTGGTGTCCATCGTGCTGTCCCGGCAGACCCCGCTGCCCACCGACTCGGCGGCCGACACGCTCGCCTACTACCGGGACCACGCGACCGTCGCCAAGGTCGCCGGGACGCTGCAGTTCGGCGCCTCGCTGCCGCTGGCGATCTGGGCCGCCATCGCCTACCAGCGGCTGCGCCGGCTCGGGGTGACCGCCCCCGGACCCGGCATCGCGCTGGTCAGCGGGGTGCTCGCGGCCGCGTCGATGGCGGTGTGCGGACTCACCGTCTGGACCGCCGCCCGGGCCGGCGGCCTCGGCGACGCGCCGCTGGTCCGCTCGCTGGCGGACCTGACCTTCGCCTCCGGCGGGCCCGGGCACGTCGTCCCGTTCGCGGTGATGCTGGCCGGGGTGGCCGTCCCGATGCTGCTGCTCGGCTTCGGTCCGCGGGGCTTCGCCTGGGCCGGGCTGGTGCTCGCCGGGATCGGGGTGCTCGGCACCCTGGCGCTGCTCTCCACCAGCCTCGGGTTCTTCCTGCCGATCGCCCGCTTCGGCGGTCTGATCTGGCTGATCGCGGCCAGCGTGCTGCTGCCGGCGCAGCGGCCGCGGCGGGCGGCGGAGGCCGGGGCCGGGGACGGTGCCGCGGCGGACGACCGGGCGGCCTGAGGGCGCAGCGGTCGGAGTGACTGCTCCGGCGGCGGCCCCGCACCCTGTTGGTGGTGCTCCGGGGTGCGGCCGTCCGGCCGGAGGAGGGCGGCGGGTGCCCGGTGCACCGGCCGTGACCGCGCGGGCCGCGGGGCCCGTGCGGGAAGGGGAGACGGCGACGCGGCGGCGTCCTGGGGAGGAAGGCCGCCGCGTCGCCGTCGTGCCCCGGTCGGGTTCGCCGGCGGCCGGGTCGGTCAGCCGGCGGCCGGGCCGGCGAGCCGGCGGTCGAGGACGGCGAGGATCAGCTCCTCGATCCGGCGCGCGGTGGCCCCGGTGTCGCCGTCCGGGCCGGCCAGCGAGTCGAAGGTCTCGAAGCTGGTCAGCATGAACAACAGCTCGACCAGTTCGCCGAGTTCGGCCTCGCCGAGTTCGGCGCCGCGGTCGGCGAGCAGTCGGCCGAGCACCACCTGGAGGCCGCCGCGCCGCCGCTCGCCGCGGTTCTGCAGCGCGCTGTCGAGCTCCGGGTCGAGGATGCCCAGGCCGCGGAGGCGGCGCAGGGCGATCCGCCCGGAGCCGTAGAAGCCGGTGAGCACGTCGAGCAGCGCGGAGAGCGCCTCGCGCCCGCTGGGCTGCATGAACGCCGCGGGCATCCCGGCCATCCCGCCGCGCAGCGCCAGGTCGTCGAAGAGCGCCTCCAGCAGGCCGGTCTTCGAGTCGAACTGGTAGTAGACGGTCATCCGCGCCACCCCGGCGGTCTTGGCGACGGCGTCCATGCTGAACGAGGCCGGGCCCTTCTCCCCGGTGAGCAGCTCGCAGGCCGCCTCCAGAATGCGGGTGCGGGTCTGTTCGGCGGCTGCCTGGCGTTGGCCGGCTCGGTACTGGCGTGGGCTCATGGGCTGTTGACGTCTCCTAGGGAGGGTGCTATCACATTCATTGTACACTCAGTCTATATAAAAATATGAGGGCGGGGAACGCCCCCTCCCTCCACAGCGGAGGCCACCATGAGGTACCGCCACGTGAGTGTGCCGAGGCTCGGCGGAGCCGAGGTCCTACGGCTTTCCAGCGACGAACTCCCGGCCCCGGCCACGGGGCAGGTCCGGGTCCGGGTGCTCGCCGCCGGAGTCTCCTACGGTGACATTCTGCTCCGTGCCGGGGTGATCCCCGGCGGACCCAAGCGTCCCTTCACCCCGGGCTACGACCTGGTGGGCGAGGTGGAGCAGGCCGGACCCGGCACCCGGGCCCCCGAACCGGGCAGCCGGGTGGTCGCCCTGGTGCGCAGCGGCGGCTACGCCGAGTACGCGAACGTGCCCGCCGGCCGGCTGGTCCCGCTGCCCGACGGGGTCGACCCGGTGGAGGCCTCGGCGCTCGCGCTCAACTACTTCATCGCGCAGCAGATGCTGCACCGGGTCGCCCGGGTCCGGCGCGGCGGCGCGGTCCTGGTGCACGGCGCGTCCGGCGGCGTCGGCACCGCGTTCCTGGAGCTGGCGGGGCTCGCCGGGGTCACCGTCCACGGCACCTGCTCGGCCGCCCGGGCCGAGCAGGTGCGGCGGCTCGGCGGCCACCCGATCGACCGGGACGCCGAGGACTTCCTCCGGGTGGTGCGCGGCCTGCCGGGCGGCGCGGTGGACGCGGTGTTCGACCCGGTCGGCGGGCGGCACTTCCTCCGCTCGTACCAGGCGGTCCGGCGCGGCGGCGTGATGGTCGGCTTCGGCCAGAACGCCGCCCTGCGCGGCGGCCGGCCGGACCTGCTGGTCGGGGCCCAGGGGTTCCTGGGCGGCATCGTGCTGCCGAAGCTGGTCCCGGACGGGCGGCGGACCCTGTTCTACAACGCCTGGAGCCTGGAGAAGGCGCAGCCGGCCGCGTACCGGCAGGACCTCGCGACCGTGCTGGACCTGCTGCGCACCGGGCTGGTCAGTCCACGGGTCGGCCGCACCATGCCGCTGGACGAGGCGGCGGAGGCGCACCGGGCGATGGAGGGCGCGGCGGTCAGCGGGAAGATCGTCCTCGTGCCGGTCGGGGGGTAGCCGGCGAGGCGGGGCGGGGCGGGGGTCCGGTCGAGGACGGGGCGGGGACGGGGCGGGGAAAGGTTCCCAGCGTGTCGGGGATTCCCGCCCCATGACGATGGGACGGCCGGTCAGCAGGATGGCTACGGGCGGGTCCGACCCGCGCCGCAGCACCGCTTCCCCGTCGCCGTCCCGCCGGAGGACCCCCGATGCGATCCGCCCTGCGCTCCCTGCGCCGTGCCCACCGCCGTCTCCTGCTGCGCCGGTGGGCGCGGCGGGCGGGGCGCCATCTGGCCGACGGTCTGATCTGGCTGGGGCTGGTGATGGGGGCGATGGCCCTGCCCTCGGCCCTGCCGACGGCGCGGCGGCCGGAGCCGGCGCTGCCCCCGCCGGGGGTGCCGGAGTGGCACCCGGAGCGGTCCGGGTCGGCGGGCGCCCCGCTCAGCCGGCGCGAGGCCGAGCTCTGGGCGCGACTGCTGGAGCACTGACGGCCCGTCGCGGTCCCGCCGCCGTCCGGTCGCGGTCCCGGCGCCGTCCCGGGGCTGCCCCCCGGTCCGGCGGTGCGGGTGGTTCAGGTGCCGAGGCCGGCCCGGCGGGCCCGGACCGCGGCCTCGGCCCGGTCGGTGACCTGCAGCTTGCCGAAGATCCGGGAGAGGTAGTTGCGCACCGTCTTCATCGAGAGCCCGAACTCGTTGGCGATGGACGCGTTGTTGCGGCCGTCCGCCAGCATGGTCAGGACGGCCAGCTCCCGGGGGGTGAGGTCGGGGAACGGCTCGCGCTCCGGGGCCGGCCGGCGGACCTGGGCGAGCAGCTGGACGGCGGCCTCCGGGCCGAACAGCGCCCCGCCCTGGCTGACGGCGGTGATCGCCCGGCGGACGTCGTCCAGGCCCGCTCCCTTGACCAGGTAGCCGCGGGCACCGGCCCGGACCGCCGCGACGATGGAGTCGTCCTGGTCGTCGGCGGTCAGCATCACCACCGCGACCCGGGGGTGGCGGGCGAGCAGGGTCCGGGTCGCCTCGATGCCGTCGGTGCCGGGCATGCCGATGTCCATCAGCACGACGTCCGGGGCGAGCCGCTCGACCGCGGAGAGCACGTCCGCCCCGCTGGAGGCCTCGCCGACCACCGTCAAGGAGTCGATGCGGTCGAGGAGTTGGCGTAAGCCGGCGCGGAACAGCTCGTGGTCGTCGACGAGCAGGATGCGCAGGGTTCGGGATGCGACCTGGTCCATGGCGGAGCTCCTGGCGTGAGGGTGAGGGAACGCTGGGAAGCGAGGTGGAGCGAGGTGGAGCGAGGTGGAGTGAGGTGAGGCGAGGAGGGAAGGGAGGGGGAGCGGCGGCAGGTCAGCCGGTCCGGCCGGGGTCGCCGACGAGCACCGCGTGCGGCAGCCGGACCCGGACCACGGTGCCGTGCGGGGCCCGGTGCCCGACCGAGAAATCGCCGCCGAGTTCCCGGGCCCGCGCGCACATGGACGACAGGCCGATTCCACCGGCGGCGGAATCGGGAATTCCCCTGCCGTCGTCCTCGATCGAGAAGTCGAGGCCGTTCCGGTCGAGGGTCGCGGAAATGCGGCAGAAGGACGCCCGGGCGTGCCGGGCGACATTGGCGACGGCCTCACCGGCGATGTTCTTCAATTCGTTCTGGACGTGCGCCGGGAAATCGTCCAGGACGGCCGGCAGCTCGGTGCGGAAACGCAGCCGGCCCGCCCCGGCCTCCTCGAACGCGCGGACCTGCCGGTGCAGGAACTGGCGGAGTGTGCCGGGCGGCGCGGTGGTCCGGCATTCGGGGGTGTCGAGGTCGCGGATCGCCTGCCGGACGTCGGCGATCGCGGTGCTGACGTCCTCCCGGGCCTGGGCCAGCAGGGCGGGCGCCTGGTCGGCGGCGCCGTTCAGGGAGAGGCCGGCCAGCTCCATCCGCATGTGCAGGGCGGCCAGTCTGGGGGCGAGGGAGTCGTGCAACTCCCGTCGCAGGCGTTGTCGTTCGTCGAGCCGGGCGGCCTCGGTCGGGCAGTCCGAGGGCGGCTCGCCGGTCGGCGGGCCGGGTGGTCGGTGGCGGGGCGGGGCCGGTGGCAGGCCGGCCGCGCCGAGGCCGCTGACCAGTCCGAGCAGGGTGCTCACCAGTCGCCCGATCCGGTCGGAGGTGTTCCGTTCACCGCGCGTAGCTGATGGTGCCGCGTCGTCCACGGCCAGGTCGGCCGGTCTTCGGTCGCCCCGGCCGGAATTCTTGCTCAGCTGGTCCAGCATGGTTCCTGAGAACCCCCCGTCGCTCGCGTCTGAGCCACTGTGCACGGGTGTTTCCTGGCGCGGGGAGAAGGAATTGTCCCGATCCACCCGGCACAAGACCTTAGGGGCGCCGTTGCGGGGGGCGCAAGGGTGGGCGCGGGGCGTACGGAAGCGGGCCGGGACGGATTCGGACAGTTGCTTGCCGCCCTGTGAGTGAGCACTTACTCTCAAGGGATCGGGCCACCGGCGAGCCGAGGAGGCGACCCCATGGGCACATCCCGCACCACCGATCTGACGATCGATCAGATCGCCGAGGTCTACCGGACGATGAGCACGATCCGGGCCTTCGAGGACCGCCTGCACACGCTGGCGAAGAGCCTCCCGGGCGCGGTCCACCTCTACAGCGGGCAGGAGGCCGTCGCCGCGGGCGTCTGCGCGGCCCTCGCCCCCGACGACTACCTCGCCAGCACCCACCGCGGCCACGGCCACGCGATCGCCAAGGGCTGCGACGTCGAGGCGATGATGAAGGAACTGCACGGCCGCCCCGACGGGATCTGCGCCGGCAAGGGCGGCTCGATGCACATCGCCGACTTCGACCGCGGCATGCTCGGCGCCAACGGCCTGGCCGGCGGCGGCGTCCCGCTCGCCTGCGGCGCCGCGCTGACCGCCCGCCAGCAGCGCAGCGGCCGGGTCGCGGTGGCCTTCACCGGCGACGGCGGCGCCAACCAGGGCGCGGTGCTGGAGAGCCTGGTGCTGGCCCGGATGCTCGACCTGCCGGTGGTCTTCGCCATCGAGAACAACGGCTACGCCCAGGCCACCCCCGCCGCCCGGCACTTCTCCGGCACCGACATGGCCCAGCGCGCGGCCGGCTTCGGCATCCCCGGCGAGGTGGTCGACGGCTACGACGTGCTCGCCGTGCACGCCGCCACCAGCGCCGCGGTCCGCCGCGCCCGGGCCGGCGGCGGCCCGACCGTCCTGGAGTTCCGGGCCGAGCGATTCCACGGCCACATGGAGCTCTGGGACGACCAGTCCTACCGCCCGAGCGCCGACCCGGAACGGCTGCGCGCCGACTTCGACCCGCTGCTGCTGCTCCGCGCCCGGATCGCCGACGGCACCGTCGCCGGGCCCGCCGCCTTCGAGCTCGACCGGATCGACCGGGCCGCCGCCGCCCTGGTCGAGGCCGCCGTCACGGCCGCCGCCGAACCCCTCGCCACCGACCCGCGCAGCCTGCTCGACCACGTCCACACCCGCTGACCGGCCCCGGAGGAGTGAGCCACGTGCGCACCATCACCTACCAGCAGGCCATCGGCGAGGCGCTCGCGCAGCAACTGCGCTTCGACCCCTCGGTGGTCCTGCTGGGCGAGGACAGCACCAACGCCTGGGGCCCGACCAAGGGCCTGCACACCGAGTTCCCGGACCGGGTGCTCGACATGCCGATCACCGAGGCGGCCTTCGTCGGCGCCGCGGTCGGCGCCGCCGCCACCGGCCTGCGCCCGGTGGTCGACCTGCTCTTCGTCGACTTCGCCACCGTCTGCTTCGACCAGATCGCCAACCAGGCCGCCAAGTTGCGCTACATGTCCGGCGGCCGGGTCTCGGTGCCGCTGGTGCTGCGCGCGATGTGGGGCACCGGCCTGCGCCGCGGCGCCCAGCACTCGCAGGCGCTGCACCCGCTCTTCGTCCACCTGCCCGGGCTCAAGGTGGTCGCGCCGTCCAGCGCGTACGACGCCAAGGGGCTGATGGCGCAGGCCCTGGTGGACGACGACCCGGTGCTCTTCCTGGAGCACAAGCTGCTCTACTTCGTGCCCGGGGCCGTCCCCGAGGAGCCGTACGCGATCCCGTTCGGCTCGGCCAAGGTGGTCCGGCCCGGGACGGACTGCACGGTGGTCGCGATCGGCCGGATGGTCGCGGTCGCGCTCGCCGCCGCCGAACGGCTGGCCGCCGAGGGCGTGGAGGTCGAGGTGATCGACCCCCGCACGCTCTCGCCGCTGGACACCGCCACCGTCTACGCCAGCGTCGAGCGGACCGGCCGCCTGGTGGTCGTGGACGAGGCCCACCCGCGGTGCAGCCTGGCCACCGACATCGCCGCGCAGGTCGCCCAGGACCGGTTCGCGGCGCTGCGCGGGCCGGTCCGGATGGTCACCGGGCCGCACGCCCCGGTGCCGTTCAGCCCCGCGCTGGAGGACGCCTTCGCCCCCGACGCCGAGCAGGTGGCGGCCGCGGTGCGTGCCACCGGGGCGGCATGACGGACCGCCCGGTCCGACGGATCGAGAGTCCCCGCACCCCCGTTCCCCGCACCCCCGATCGAGGAGGAACCGAGTGACGTCCCGACCGTTCGTGAAACAGCCCGCCGAGGGGCGCGCCGTCTGGCACGTGGGCGCGCTGCTCACCTTCAAGGCGACCGGCGCCGAGACCGGCGGACAGTTCTGGCTCGCCGAACAGCTCTCCCCGGTGGGCTACGCCTCGCCCGTCCACCTGCACACCCGCGAGGACGAGCTCTTCATCGTCCAGGAGGGCGAGCTGGTGCTGCGGGTCGGCGACGACGAGCACAAGGCAGGCCCCGGCGCGATGGTCTACGCGCCGCGCGGCATCGCCCACCAGTACCGGGTGGAGACCGCGGGCACCCGCTTCCTGGTGCTCGGCACCCCGGCCGGCTTCGAGGAGTGGTTCTTCCGGACCGGCGAGCCGGCCACCCGGCGGGAGCTGCCCCCGCCGCCCCAGGGGCCGCCGGACTTCGCCCGGCTGCTGGGCGAGTTGGGGCCGCTCGGCGTGCAGGTGGTCGGGCCGCCGCCGGGGGCCGGCGGACCGCCCCGCTGAGCCGCCCCGCTGAGCCGCCCCGCTGAGCCGTGCCGCTGAGCCGTGCCGCGCCCGCCCGCCGTCGGTCCGGTCGCCCCGGAACCGGTGAGCGGGCGCTCACCTGCCCGCTATCCTGCGGGTGCCCCTCCGCCGCCGCGGCCGGTCCGGTGCCGGCCGCCCCGTCCCCCCGGAGCCTTCATGAGCATGCGCGAGCAGATCGTCGACGCCGCCGAGCGGGTGATCCGGGAGCTCGGCCTGGCCCGGTGCACCACCAAGGAGATCGCCGAGGCCGCCGCCTGCTCCGAGGGCACCATCTACCGGCACTTCCGCAGCAAGGAGGACGTCTTCCTGGCCGTCCTGGCCGAGCGGCTGCCCGGCCTGCTGCCGGTGCTGCGGACCCTGCCGGAGCAGGTCGGCGGCGAGGCCGAGGTGCGGGCGACCCTCCAGCAGGTCGCCGAGGAGGCGCTCGCGTTCTACCGCGAGTCGATGCCGATGCTGCTGTCGGTCTTCGCCGAGCCCAAGCTGCTGGACCGGCACCGGGAGTGGATGCGGGCCAACAACGCGGGGCCGCACCGGGCCGCCGAGCTGCTCGCCGACTACCTGCGCCGGGCCCAGCGGGCCGAGCTGGTCAGCCCGGACGCCGACCCGGTGGCCGCGGCCCAGCTGCTGCTCGGCGCCTGCTACCTGGCCGCGTACGGCGGCGTGTTCGCCGCCCCGGCGGCCGGCCCGGCAGGAGGCCCGGGCGGTCCGGAGGCCCGGCGGGAGGCCGAGGCCTTCGTCCGGCAGCTCTGGCGGACCCTGGCCCCGGCCCCGGCGCCCGCGCCGAGCCGTTCGAGGAAGCGCTGAGTCCGGGGCACGGGGGAGGGGCGGACGGGTCCACCGTCCGCCCCTCCCGCGCGCCCGCCGTCAGCCCTGGAGCGCCAGGGCCTCCGCCGCCGCCGTGACCTGCCCGAGGTCCCCGGCGCACGGCATCAGCAGCAGCTCGTCGCACCCGGCCTCGGCGTACGCCCCGGCCAGCCCGCGCAGCTTGCCCGGGTGGTCGGCGGCGCCGCGCAGGATGTGCTCGACGAACGGCCCGGCGTCCCGGTAGTACGCCCGCAGGTATCCCTCGGTGCGCTTGGCCGCGTCCTCGCCGAGCGCGAAGTAGGCCAGCGCCAGCAGCCGGGGCGTGCCCACCCGCCCCTCGGCCGCCCACCGCTCGCGCACCGCCTGCGCGCCCTGGGCGAACAGCACCGGACCGGTGCCGCCGCCGATCCAGCCGTCGCCGAGCAGGGCCGCCCGCCGCAGCGCGGCCGGCGAGTGCCCGCCGAGGATCAGCTCGGGCCCGTTCGGCCGGACCGGGGCCGGGCCGACCGCCGGTTCGCGGCCGGACTGCGCGTCGGCCCAGTGCCGGCGCAGTTCGGCCACCCGGGTGCCGGTCCGGGCGCCCCGGCCGGCCTTCGCCACCCGGCCGACCTCGAAGTCGTCCGGGCGCGAGCCGACCGCCAGCCCGAGGGTCAGCCGCCCGCCGGAGAGCCGGTCCACGGTGGCGGCCTGCTTGGCCAGCAGCGCGGTGTCCGAGCGCAGCGGCGAGATCAGCACGCTGGTCGCCAGGCCGATCCGGCCGGTGACCGCGGCGGCCGCGGCCAGCGTGCCGAGCGGCTCCCAACTGGTGTGCACCAGGCGGTCGATGGTGCCGAGGGTGGAGAACCCGGTCTCCTCGGCGAGCCGGGCCCAGCCGAGCACCTCGGCGCCGGTCGCACCGGCCAGCGAGGTCGGCAGTCCGATTCCGACCTTCATCGTCACTCCCCGTCGAGCGGCTGGTCGTGCCGGCGGGACAGCACGTTCTCCATCGAGGCCAGCCGGAAGAAGGCCTGCGCGCCCTCCCGGCTGGTCATGTCGCGCGGGACGGCCAGGTGCTTCTCCAGCTCCCGCTCGAACGCGCGGACGGCGGGCTGCTGGCTCATGTGCGCGGCCACCAGCGGCAGCGGGCCCTCGATCTCGATGACCCGGACGGCCAGTTCCCGGCCGACGAAGGCCTGGGTGCCGAGCAGCTTGCCGACCACGGTGCCGTCGGGGGTCCTTACGTCGAAGTCCGGGCGTCCGCTGTGCCGGAACAGCTCCTTGACGGTGTCCTCGCTGCCCGGGAGCAGCGGGTAGAACAGGGCGTGCCAGGTGCTCATGGTCGTCTCCTGGGGTTCGGGGCCGGGCCTGGCCCGGCGGGTCCTGACGGGGGAGGGGCCTGGCGGGGGCGGATCACTGGCTGGCGGTGACGCCGCCGTCCACGTACAGCACCTGGCCGGTGATGAAGCCGGCCCGCGGCGAGGCGAGGAAGGCGACCGCGTCGGCGACCTCGTGCAGTTCGGCGGTGCGGCCCAGCGGGATCCGGCCGAGCACCGTCCGCATGAACTCGGGGTTGCGCGCGCTCTCCTGGACGAAGTCGGTGCGCACGAAGCCGGGGGCGACCGCGTTCACCGCGACCCCGTGCCGGCCCCACTCGGCGGCCAGCTGCCGGACCAGCAGGTCCAGGCCGGCCTTGCTGGCGCCGTACGCGCTGAAGCCGCGCCGGGCGCCGAACCGGCCGCGGACGGAGGAGAGGTGGACGATCCGGCCGCCGTCGCCGGCCGCGATCATGACCCGGCCGACCGACTGGGAGAGCCAGAAGGCGCCCAGCAGGTTGGTGTCCACCACGGTGCGCCAGTCCTGTGCGGAGATGGCCTCGGCGGGGACGGTGACCAGCGCGCTGGCGCAGTTGACCAGGATGTCGACGCCGCCCCAGTCGGCGGCCACGGCGGCCACCAGCCGGTCCACGTCGGCGCGGTCGGCGACGTCCACGGCGTGCGGGGCGACCGTGCCGCCCCGGGCGGCCAGCGGGGCCAGGCGGTCGGCGGTCTCCTCGGCCCGCTTCAGCGAGCGGCCGGCGACGGCCACCCGGGCACCCCGGGCGGCCAGGTCGGCGGCGACGGCGGCGCCGATGCTGCCGTAGCCGCCGACCAGCAGGACCCGGCGGCCGGTGAACTCCTCCTCGGCGGCGATCCGTTCGGGGGCGGGCCGGGGCGCGCCGGGACCGGGTGGCCCCGGCGGGCGGGTCGGGTCGGGTGGTTCGCTCGGTGCGGCTGCCGTCATGGCAGCACCTCCCTGTCGCGCATCGGTGGGGTGGGTCGGTCGGTGCCCGCGGGCAGGCCGAACAGCTCGGCGGCGTTGCCGTGCCGGATCCGGGCCAGCGCGGCGGGGTCCAGGCCGAGCCCGTCGAGCCGGGCCAGCGAGGCGTCCAGCGGCGCGCTCATCGGCGGGGAGTCGGTGCCGAACAGGACGTTCCCGGGCCCGAAGGCGTCGACGGCGGCGGCGATCGCGCGCAGGCTCGGGGTCGCGGTGTCGACGTACACCCGGCTCAGCACCCCGGCCAACGGGGCGGGGGGAGTCGCGGTGGGTCCGCCCGCCGGGCCGCCGCCCGGCCGTCCGAAGCCGGGGGGCATCCGCCGGGCCAGCTCCAGCCGTTCCAGCAGCAGCGGCAGTCCGCCGCCGCAGACCGGTGCGACGATCCGCAGGTCCGGGTACTTCTCCAGCCACCCGGCGAACAGCACCGCCGCCGTGCCCAGGGTGACGTCGCAGGGGCGGGCGATCTGCTCGACCAGCCGCAGGTCGCGCAGTTCCCCGGCCCCGGCCGGTTCGGCCGGCGGGTGCAGCAGCACCGGGGCGCGGTGCCGGGCGGCCAGGGCGAAGAAGGAGTCGGCCTGCGGCACGTCCAGGAACCGTCCGGCGACGCTGGAGTTGACCATCAGGCCGACGAACTCGGGCTGGGCCAACCGCTCGTCCGCGGCGGCGAGTTCGGCGTCGGAGCCGAGCGGGTTGGCGTAGACGTAGCCGCGCAGCGCGGCGGGCCTGGCCCGGACCTGTTCGCCGAGCCAGTCGTGGAAGCGTTCGAGGGCGTCCGCCGGCTGGCGGTAGTTGTCCAGCCCGGGGGTGCGGACCATGGTGCCCGCGCCGACCGGGCTGCCGACCAGGGACGTGGTGATCCCGGCCGCGGCCTTGAGTTCGACCATGCCGTCGACGTCGGCGAGGCTCGGCGGCATGGGGAAGCGGCGGAAGAGTTCGGGTGACGTGATGTGGCCGTGCACATCGATCGTCATCGGCTCGGCACCTCCAGGGGGAAGGCGAGTGCGGGGGACGGGCCTGTGAGTGAGTGCCCGCTCGCACCGTAGGGCGCGGCCGGCGCGCGCGTCAACACGCCGGTGCGGACCGGTGGTTGGCGCAAGGAGCGAGCCGAGGGGCGGCCCCGGGACGGTGTCGAGGGACACGTCGGGGAACCCGCCCGGGCGGGCCGGGACACGGTCCGTGCGCACCGGGGCGACGTCCCAGTCCGGTGGAGACGGATGCCTCCTGACACCGGGACCCCCGGCGGCAAGGATGTGGCGGCACCCCCGACCCGGTTCGCCGCACCGTCGGCGGACGTCCCGTGATCTCCGATCGATTCGAGGAATCGACGTGAAGGACAACGCGAACGTCTGGCTGGTGACGTCCTCCAGCGTTCAGCTCGGCACGCTGTGGATCATGAAGACCTCGATCCTGCCGATGCTGAACTCGCTGCCCTACGACCGGTACGTCAACACCTGCCAGCTCATCGACATGCACGTGTTCCACCCGATCGCCTTCTGGAACGGCCTCGCCACCGTCGCCGTCGGCACCACCAAGGCGGTCCGCGCCGAGAACCGGACGGCCAAGGCGCTGTACGCGGCCGGCACCGTCGGGATGGCCACCGTCGCGGTCGCTTCCGAGGGCTTCAACCGCCCGATCTGGCGCCAGATCGAGCGCTGGAGCCCGCACCGGGACAGCGACGCCGCGTGGCGCGGCAAGCGCCGTCGCTGGCACCTGGCGCACGAGACCCGGACCCTCGGCGCGATCGGCGCCGCCGCCTGCTTCGCCGTCGCCGCCCTGCTCTGACCCGTCGCCGCACCGCCCCGACCGCCCCGATCGCCCCGACCGCCCCGACCCAGGGAGTGTCATGACCTCGTCCACCGAGAGCGCGGTGGAGGCCAACAAGGCCCTCATCCGCGAGCTGACCGAACGGGCCTTCAACGACGGCGACCTCGCCGCCATCGGTGACCGCTTCGCCGAGGACTACGTGGTGCACGCCCCCGGCCTGCCCCCGCTGCCGCCCGGACCGGACTCCTTCCGGCAGGCCGTGCTGCTCTGGCGGAACGCCTTCCCGGACGTCCACGTGACCGTCGAGGACGTGGCCGGCGACGGCGACCGGGTCTACGCCCGGTTCACCACCCGCGGCACCCACCAGGGGCCGCTGTTCGACATCCCGCCGACCGGCCGCCCGGTCACCGTGCACGAGATGTCCTGCCACCGGGTCGTCGACGGCCGGGTCGTCGAGTCGTGGATCGGCGACAACGTGCCCCGGATCCTGCTCGACATCGGCGCGATCCAGCCCGTCGGCCACCCCTGAGGACCGCCTGGCGCCCGCAGCCCGAGCCGTCCGCAGCCCTGAGCCGTCCGCCCCCGAGGGGAGTTCCCGCATGCACCGCTCACTGATCATCGCCCGGATGGTGCCCGGCACGGAGGCCGAGGTCGCCCGCGTCTTCGGCGAGTCCGACGCGACCGAACTGCCGCGCATCGCCGGCGTCACCCACCGCTCGCTGTACCTGCTCGGCGACACCTACGTCCACCTGCTGGAGACCGACGATCCCGGCCCGGCGGCCGTCGAGGCCGCCCGCCGGCACCCGGAGTTCGCCCGGGTCAGCGAACGGCTCACCCCGTTCATCACCCCCCACCTGCCCACCTGGCGGTCGCCGCAGGACGCGGTCGCCCGGTGCTTCTACACCTGGGAGCCCGACCGCCGGCCGTAGGGCGGGTCCTCCCAGGAAGAGTCCCCACCGGAGAGAACGAGAGGCGGCACCATGACCGACCACCAGGCCGGCGGGACGACCAGCGTCGTCACCGCGGCGGAGATCGAGAACGTGCTCATCACCAGCGCCGGCGCGGCGCCGGACGTCTTCGAGGGTTCCCGGCACGTCCCCCTGGCGGACCTCGGCCTCGACTCGCTGGCCGTGCTGGAGCTGGAGGCGGTGATCGCCGACCGCTACGGCCTCAAGGTCCCGGACGGCGCGGTGGCCCTCAGCGTCGACGAGATCGTCGCCGGGCTGCGCGGCGCCGGGGCGGTGGGCTGAGCGATGGCCGGGCACACCGAGAACAGCGTCGTCATCCAGGCCCCGCTCAAGCTGGTCTGGGACGTCACCAACGACGTCGCCGGCTGGCCGGAGCTGTTCACCGAGTACGCGAGCGCCGAGATCGTCGAGCGGCGCGGCGAGACCGTCCGGTTCCGGCTCACCATGCACCCGGACGAGGAGGGCCGGGTCTGGAGCTGGGTCAGCGACCGGACCGTCAACGCCGCCGACCGCACCGTGCACGCCCACCGGGTCGAGACCGGCCCGTTCGCCTACATGCAGATCTTCTGGCGGTACGAGGAACTGCCCGGCGGCGGCACCCGGATGACCTGGATCCAGGACTTCGCGATGAAGCCCACCGCCCCCGTCGACGACCGGGGCATGACCGACCGCCTCAACACCAACTCGCCCGTGCAGCTGGAGATCATCCGGCGCCGGGTCGAAGCCCTCGCCACCGGTCCCGCCACCCCCGCTGCCGCCGCCGTCCCCGCCTCCGCCGAGAAGGAGTGAGCGCCATGGCCGTCAGGAACATCCGTGTCATCGCCGTCGACGACGTCCCCGCCAACCGCAAGCGCGGCGGCGAGACCCGCGCGGTGCTGTCCCCCGGCACGGTCGGCTCGACCTCCGGCTTCATGGGGGTGGCCCGGCTCCAGCCGGGCGAGCGGATCAGCGAGCACTACCACCCGTACAGCGAGGAGTTCCTGCTGCTCGTCCGCGGCGCGCTGACCCTCGACCTGGACGACAAGCCGTTCGAACTCGCCGCCGGCCAGGGCCTGGTGATCCCCCGGGAGGTCCGGCACCGGCTGCGCAACACCGGCTCCGAGGAGGCCTTCGCGGTCTTCCACCTCGGCCCGCTGGCGCCGTCCCCCGAACTCGGGCACGTCGACACCGAGGACGGCCCGGGCACCCGCGCCGACGAGGGCCACATCGTGCGGGGGGAGCGGTGACCGCGCCCCCGGCCGCCGGCGCCCGCCGGGTGGTGGTCACCGGGATCGGAGTGGTGGCGCCCGGCGGCACCACCCGGGAGACCTTCTGGGGCCTCATCACCTCGGGCCGCACCGCGACCCGCCGGATCACCGCCTTCGACCCGTCGGCGTTCCGCTCGCAGATCGCCGCCGAGGCCGACTTCGACGGCGCGGCCGCCGGGCTCACCCCGCTGGAGCTGCGCCGGGCCGACCGCTACGTGCAGTTCGCGCTGGCCGCCTCCCGGGAGGCGGTCCGGGACGCCGGCCTGGCGCTGGACGAGCGCACCCGGGAGGCCACCGGCGTGGTGCTCGGCTCGGCGGTCGGCGGCACCATCGTGCTGGAGGACGAGTTCGTGGTGGCCAGCGACTCCGGCCGGAACTGGCTGGTCGACCCGGACGTCACCGGCCCGTTCCTCTACCAGGGCCTGGTCCCCAGCAGTCTGGCCGCCGACGTGGCGGTCCGGCACGGGGCGCACGGCCCGGCGGTGGTCGTCTCCACCGGCTGCACCTCCGGCATCGACGCCATCGGCCACGCCTACCAGCTGCTGGTGGACGGCGAGGCCGAGGTGATGATCACCGGCGCCTCGGACTCGCCGATCTCCCCGGTCACCGTCGCCTCCTTCGACGCGATCAAGGCCACCACCCCGGACAACGACGACCCGGAGCACGCCTCCCGGCCGTTCGACCGGGACCGGCACGGCTTCGTGCTCGGCGAGGGCTGCGCGGTGCTGGTCCTGGAGGAGCTGACGCACGCCCGCCGGCGCGGTGCCCGGATCTACTGCGAGGTGGTCGGCTACGCCAACCGCGGCAACGCCTTCCACATGACCGGACTGCGCCCGGACGGCCTGGAGATGTCCGAGGCGATCACCGACACCCTGCGCCAGGCCCGGCTCGACCCCGAGGACATCGGCTACATCAGCGCCCACGGCTCCGGGACCAGGCAGAACGACCGGCACGAGACCGGCGCCTTCAAGCGCTCGCTCGGCGCGGCCGCGTACCGGGTGCCGATCAGCTCGATCAAGTCGATGGTCGGCCACTCGCTGGGCGCGATCGGCGCGATCGAGATGGCCGCCTGCGCGCTGGCCGTCGAACGCGGGGTCGTCCCGCCGACCGCCAACTGGCGCAACCGGGACCCGGAGTGCGACCTCGACTACACCCCCAACACCGCCCGCGAGGTCCGGGTGGACGCGGCGCTCTCGGTCGGCAGCGGCTTCGGCGGCTTCCAGTCCGCGATGCTCTTCGCCCGGTTCGGCAGCGCCCGGCTCGGAACCGGCCGACTGGGGAGGGACCGGTGAGCGGGCGGCGGGCGGTCGTCACCGGCCTCGGCGTGGTCGCGCCGAGCGGCACCGGCAGCGAGGCGCACTGGAAGACGGTCTGCGGCGGCGAGAGCCGGATCGGCCCGATCACCCTGTTCGACGCCGCCCCGTACGAGACCGGGCTGGCCGGCGAGGTCGCCGACTTCGACGTCAGCCGGTACGTCGGGCGCCGGCTCCAGGTGCAGACCGACCGGTGGACCCACCTCGCCTACGCGGCCGCCGAGCTGGCCTTCGGCGAGGCCGCCCTCGACCCGGCCGAGGTCGAGCCGTACAAGCTGTCGGTGGCGCTGGCCAGCTCCTCCGGCGGCAACCAGTTCGGCCAGCGCGAACTCCAGCGGCTCTGGCAGCCGGACACCTCGCGGACCGTCGGCGCCTACCAGTCGATCGCCTGGTTCTACGCGGCGACCGTCGGCCAGCTGGCCATCCGGCACCAGGCCAAGGGCCCGTCCAGCGTCCTCGTCTCGGAGGGCGCCGGCGGCCTGGACTCGCTGGCGCACGCCGCCCGGCTGATCCGCCGGGGCGTGGACGTGGTGCTGGCCGGCGGCACCGAGGCGCCGCTCGGCCCGTACGCGCTCGCCTGCCAGCAGCGCAGCGGCCGGCTGCACACCGGCGACGACCCGGCCACCGCCTACCTGCCGTTCGACCGGCGGGCGGCCGGCTACGTGCCGGGCGAGGGCGGGGTGGTCTTCGTGGTCGAGGAGCTCGGCCACGCGCTCGCCCGCGGCGCCCGGATCCGGGCCGAGATCTCCGGCTGGGCCGCCACCCAGGACGCCGTCGCCACCACCCGGACCGGCGCCGGCTCGGTCCGCCAGTACGCCCGCGCGCTCGGCACCGCGATCGAACGGGCCGGCCTCACCCCCGACGAGGTCGACGTGACGTTCCCGGACGCGCTGGGCGTCCCCGCCTACGACCGCACCGAGGCCGAGGCGCTGCGCGCGGTGTTCGGCCCGGCCGGCCCGGCCGCCGTCACCACCCAGAAGCCGCTGACCGGCCGGCTCTACCAGGGCGGCAGCGCGCTGGACGCGGCCACCGCGGTGCTCGCGATGGACTATGGCCTGATCCCGCCCTCGGCGGGCCCGGCGCGGCCGGCGGACGGCTGCGACCTGGCCTTCGTCCGCGAGGAGCGGGCGGCCGCGGTGCGCGCCGCGCTGATCGGCGCCCGCGGCTTCGACGGCTTCAACAGCGCCGTCCTGCTGCGCGCGTACTCCTGAACCCCCGCCCGCTCACCGCCCGACCGAGTACCCACCCGACCCGGAAGGAGACCGCCATGCCGGTCGACGAGGGCGCGGCGCAGGGCCGCGTGCTCTTCCTGATCACCGTCGAGGAGGCGCGCCGCGAGGACTTCCTCGCGGCCTACCAGCAGATCCGCCACCAGGTCGCCGAGGGCGTCCCCGGCCACCTGCGGGACCAGGTCTGCCAGTCCGCCACCGACCCGGAGCAGTGGCTGATCACCAGCGAGTGGCGCTCGCTGGACGACTTCACCGCCTGGGAGCGGACCGCCGGGCACCGCGACCTGGTCCGCCCGCTGCGCGCCTGCTTCCGCGACGCCACCTCCATCCGCTTCCACATCAAGGCCGAGACCTCGCGGGACACCCCGCGGGCCGGCCTCGCCACTCCTACCACCGCGGGGTGAGGGCATGACCCGGACACTGATCGTCGGCGGCAGCGTCGCCGGCCTGGCCGCCGCGCTGGCCTTCGCCGAGCTCGGGCACGACGTCACCGTGCTGGAGCGCGACACCGCCGAGGCGCCGGACACCGTCGACCTGGCGCACCGCGACTGGCAGCGGCCGACCGTGCCGCAGCTGCACCAGTCGCACGCCTTCGGCTCGCTCGGCACCAACCTGCTGCGCGACCGGCTGCCCGCCGTCCACCAGGCGCTGGTCACGGCGGGCGCGCGGGAGATCGAGCTGGGCCGGGCGATGCCGCCCACCCTGGCCGACCGGACCCCGCACCCCGCCGACGCGGAACTGCGGATGCTCGGCAGCCGCCGCTCCACCTTCGAACTGATCCTCCGTCAGGAGGCCCTGCGCCGACCGGGGATCGCGTTCCGCCGGGGCGAGACGGTGCGCGGCCTGACCGTCGCCGAACGCGGCCCGGCCCGGGTGACCGGCGTCGTCACCAAGGACGGCCGCACCCTGGCGGCGGACCTGGTGATCGACGCGAGCGGCCGCCGCTCGCAGGGCCACGAGTGGCTGCGCGAACACGGCCTGGCCGAGCCCGAACAGGTCGCGCACGGCGCCGACATCACCTACTACACCCGCTACTACCGCGCCCTGAGCCCCCGCCCGGCCGGCCCGCTCAACCGCGGCTTCGGCGCCGGCGGGCTCTGGGACCACTACACCGGCGTCCTGTTCCTCGGCGACAACGAGACCTTCACCCTCTCCTTCGGCGTGCTGCCGGACGACACCGAGCTGAAGGCGCTGCGGGTCGAGGAGGCGTTCACCGCGGCGGCCCGGATCACCCCGCTGCTCGCCCCCTGGGTGTCGCCCGAGGCCGCCGAGCCGATCTCGCCGGTGTACCCGATGGGCGGCCTGGACAACTCGCTGCGGCTGTACGGGCCGGACGTCCAGCCGGTGCCCGGCTTCCTGCCGGTCGCCGACGCCGTCTGCACCACCAACCCGGCGTACGGGCGCGGCGTCTCGCTCGCCCTCGCGCACGTGCTCGGCCTGGCCGACCTGGTGCGCGAGCACCCGGAGCCGGACGCCGAGCAGGCCGCGCTGGCGGCCGGCCTGGCCGGGCGGACCTTCCGCCCCTGGTTCGAGGACGCCGTCCGCAACGACGCCGGCCGGGCCCGGCTCTGGCGGGCCACCGTGGCCGGGCGGCAACTGCCGCCGCTGCCGCCGGACGTCATCACCTTCGGCACCGTCGCCGAGGCGGCCGCCACCGACGAGGTGGTCTGGCGCCGGCTGGTCCGCAGCATGATGTCGCTCGACCACCCGGCCGGGGTCTACGAGGACGAGGAGATCCGGCTGCGGGTCAAGCAGGCCGCGGCCGCCGCGCCCCCGCCGTTCCCCGGGCCGTCCCGGAGCACCCTGGTCGACGTCGTCCGCCGCGCCGCCGGCTGACCCGCCCCCTGCACCGACGCACCGTCCCCACCCCTTCGCGCCCTACCCAGGAGGAGAGTTCATGAAGGTCGTCGACCATCCCAACGCCCGGCTCATGGAGGCGGTCTACGCCGCGTTCACCGTGGGCGACGTCCAGAAGGCGGCCGGCTACTGGACCGAGGACTGCGTGCACCACTACCCGGGCACCAGCGAGCTGTCCGGCTCGCACGAGGGCATCGAGTCCGCGCTGGCCTTCGCCGGCCGGATGTTCGAGCTCTGCCAGGGCCGCATCACGATGGAGATCCAGGAGATCGGCGCGAGCGACACGCTCGCCTTCGCCACCGTCCGCACCAGCTACGAGCGCGCGGACCGCAGCCTGGAGATGCCGTTCGTCAACGTGGCGCGCATCCGGGACGGCCTGATCGCCGAGTTCTGGACCTTCCCCGAGGACCAGTACGCCGTGGACCGGTTCTGGGCCTGACCGCCCCCGACGATCGAGGAGGTTGCAGCACCATGGCAGGAATCATCAGCAGTTGGGGCGACAACAGCAACGGCCAGCTCGGCGACGGCGGCACCGTCGACCGGTCCACCGCGCAGGAGGTCAAGGACCTGGAGGGGGTCGTCCGGGTGGTGGCCGGCTGCGGCCAGGCCTTCGCGCTGACAGCCGACGGCGAGCTCTGGGGCTTCGGCCGCAACGCCTTCGGGCAGGTCGGCGACGGCACGACCGAGAACCGGGCGACCCCGGTCCGGGTCGCCGGCCTGCCCGGCCGGGTCCGCTCGGCCGGCGCGGGCGGCGGGCACAGCGCCGCGCTGCTGGACGACGGCACCGTCTGGGCCTGGGGCGCTGGCTTCTTCTGCGCGCTGGGCGAGGAGAACTACGGCGTCCACCCCGTCCCGTTCCGGATCGAGGGCCTGGAGGACGTGGTCGAGCTGTCGGTCGGCGGCGCGCACAACCTGGCGCTCAAGGCCGACGGCACGGTCTGGTCCTGGGGCCGCGACGACCGGGGCCAGCTGGGCGACGGCCCGGGCTCGACCCGCCCGGGCCGGATCGTCCGCACCTACATGGGCATCTCCTTCGACTGCCGGCCGCGCCCGGCCGTGGTCGAGGGCCTGGAACCGGCCGTCCGGCTGAGCGCCGGCGGCGGGCACAGCATGGTCGTGCACGCCGACGGCTCCGCCTCGGTCTGGGGCTTCAACGACCGCGGCCAGCTGGGCGACGGCAGCACCACCGACCGCTTCGCCCCGCAGAAGCTGACCGGCCTCGGCCCGGTCACCCAGCTGGCCGGCGCCTACCACCACACGGTGGCGCTGCTGGCCGACGGCACCGTCGCCGCCTGGGGCCTGAACGACGGCGGCCAGCTCGGCGACGGCACCGTGGTCGACCGCGCGGTGCCGGGCCCGGTGCCCGGCCTGACCGGCGTCAAGGCGGTGTCGGCCAGCGGCGGCGGCACCGACGCGGCGCCGGGGGACGGCGGCCACGCGCTGGCGCTGCTGGCCGACGGCTCGGTGTACGGCTGGGGCTGGAACAACTGGGGCCAGCTGGCGGCCGGCCGGGTCCAGCTGGTCCCGGCCCCGGCCCGGATCGCGCTGGCCGGTCCGGCGGTGGGGATCGCCGCCGGGGGCGAGGTCCCGCCGACCAACAAGTTCATGGCCGCGCCGGGCGGCGGCTTCTCCTTCGCGCTGCTGGGCTGAGTCCGCCCCGCCGGGCCGAGGAGCCGTCCCCCGACGGGCCCCGGCCCGGCCACCGCCCGACCGCCGGGCGGCCCCGGTCCGTCCGGGGCCGTCCGCCCACCACCGCTGACCGCTCGGGCCGCGGGCGCCGTCCGCCCCCGGCCCGACCCCGCAGGGAGGCCCCACCCCCATGACCGCCGTTCCCCAGACCGCCCCTGCCTCGGCCGGCGCGGTGTTCCTCTCCGAATTGATGTTCCCGTCCACCCCGCGCTGCCTCGCCCTGGCCGCCGAGTTCCGGATCGCCGAGCTGCTGGCCGACGGCCCGCTGCCGGCCGGCGACCTCGCCGAACGCGCCGGGGTGGCGGCCGGCCCGCTCGCCAAGGTGCTCGCGCTGCTCGCCGAGGACGGCGTCTTCGCGGAGGTCGAACCCGGCGTGTTCGCCAACACCGGGCTCTCCGAACTGCTCCGCCCCGGCGTGCCCGGCTCGATGGACGCGATGGCCCGGATGGTCGGCGCCGACTGGCTCTGGTCCTCCTGGGGCGCGCTGGACCACAGCCTGGCGACCGGGAAGCCGGGCTTCGAGAAGGTCCACGGCACCGCGCTCTGGCCCTGGCTGCAACGCAACCCGGCCGCGGCCGCCACCTTCAACCAGGCGATGACCGACTTCACCGACGCGCTCGCCGAGGCCCTGGTCGCCGCCTACCCCGAGTTCGCCGAGGCCGGCACGGTCTGCGACCTCGGCGGCGGCCAGGGCACCTACCTGGCCGCGATCCTGCGCCGGTACCCCGCCCTCGGGCGCGGCGTGCTGGCCGACCTGCCGGGCGTGATCGAGCAGGCCCGCGCCCACCCCGAGGTCGCCGGACTGGCCGGGCAGGGCCGGCTGGAGTTCGCCCCGGTGGACTTCTTCGCCGGCGTCCCGGCCGGGATCGGCAGTTACGTCACCAAGCAGGTCTGGCACTCCTGGCCGGACGAGGCGCTGGTCCGGCTGCTGCGCCGGTGCCGGGAGGCCTCGCCGGCCGCCCGCTTCGTCGCGGCCGAACTGGTGCACCGGGCGGGGGTGCCGCGGTTCGTGAAGAACTTCGACCTGGTCATGCTGGTCACCATGAGCGGCGAGGTCCGCACCGAGGAGCGGTTCGCCGAGGTCTTCCGGCGCGGCGGCTACCGACTGAACCGGGTGGTGGCCACCGGGACGGCCTTCTCGCTGCTGGAGGCCGTCCCGGACCCCGACCCGCTGGAC
The DNA here is from genome assembly GCF_040683335.1 of Kitasatospora sp. NPDC093806. Lineage (NCBI taxonomy): Bacteria > Bacillati > Actinomycetota > Actinomycetes > Kitasatosporales > Streptomycetaceae > Kitasatospora > Kitasatospora sp. NPDC093806. The sequence continues at coordinate 37,581 of NZ_JBFBDO010000004.1, read as the reverse complement.
TGAGCCCGCCGGCCCGGGGGATTCCGGGGCGGCGGGGGAGGGGGCCCGGATCCGGGGTGGATCCGGGCCCCCTCCCCGGAGTTCAGCCCGCGTCCGGCCGACCCGCGTCCGGCCGACCCGCGTCCGGCCGACCCGCGTCCGGCCGACCCGCAGCCGGCCGCCCGCCGCCGGGCGGCTGCATCGCCCCGGCCGAGACGCCGGCCGTCATGCCGCCCTCCATGCCGAACAGCGAGCCGGTGACGAAGCTCGCCGCGTCGCCGGCCAGGAAGACCACCGCATCGGCGACCTCCTCCTCGGTCGCGATCCGCCCCAGCGCGGTGCCCTGCCCGGCCCGCTCCAGCGCGCCCGGGTGGGCGCCGACCCGCTGCCGGAACTCCTCGGTGTCCACCGGCCCGGTGATCAGCGCGTTGACCCGGATGCCGGCCGGGCCGGCCTCCAGCGCGGTGGCCCGGGTCAGGCCGACCACCCCGTGCTTGGCCGCGGTGTACGCGCCCAGGCCGAAGGCGGTGCCCTGGACCCCGGCGGTGGAGGCGTTGTTGATGATGCTGCCGCCGCCGCTCACCCGCATCGCGGCGATCTCGTGCTTGAGCGCGAAGTAGGTGCCGGTGAGGTTGACGGCGATCACCGCGGCGAAGTCCTCCGCCGGGACGCGGTCCAGCGGGCCGTAAGCCCCGCCGCCGCCCGCGTTGTTGAAGGCGATGTCGAGCCGGCCGTGTCGCTCGACCGTGGTCGCCACCAGTCGGGCGACGTCCTCCTCGACGGTGACATCGGCGGCGATGAACTCCGCCCGTCCGCCTCCTCCCCTGATCCTGTCCACCACGGCCCGGCCCAGCTCGGAGCGGCGGCCGGAGACCACCACGTGAGCTCCGGCGGCGGCGAGGGCGGCCGCGGTGGCGGCCCCCATGCCCGAGGTGGAGCCGGTGACGAGCGCAGTCTTTCCCTGGAGTCTGCTCATCGCGTACTGCCCTTCCGGGCGGCCGCGACCGCCCTGACCATGGCTCTTGACGGCTTATTTTGATTGTATAGTCTATACGAATTCACGCTCGGAGCAAGGACTCCGGGCCGGCGGACGCCTCCTCAAGGAGTACCCAATGAGCGCCCCGTACGCTGCACCCGCCCCGGACGTACCACGCAGAACCTTCCTGACGATCTTCGCCGCCCTGGTCCTCGCGATGTTCCTGGCGGCCCTCGACCAGACGATCGTGGCGACCGCCCTGCCGACCATCGCCGGTGACCTCGGCGGCGTGACCCACCTCTCCTGGGTGGTCACCGCGTACATGCTCGCCGCCACCGCCGCCACGCCGCTCTGGGGCAAACTGGGCGACCTCTACGGCCGCAAGACGATGTTCCAGGCGGCCATCACGGTGTTCCTGCTCGGTTCGGCGCTCTCCGGACTCTCCGCCGACATCGGCCAGTTGATCGGGTTCCGGACCCTCCAGGGGCTCGGCGCGGGCGGGCTGATGGCGCTGGCCATGGCGCTCATCGCGGAGCTCGTCCCGCCGCGCGAGCGCGGCAAGTGGCAGGGCTACGCGCAGTCCTGCTTCGTGCTCGCCGGCGTGGTCGGCCCGCTGGTCGGCGGCGCGTTCGTCGACCACCTGTCCTGGCCGTGGATCTTCTACATCAACCTGCCGATCGGCGTGGTCGCGCTGCTGGTGATCACCTCGGTGCTGAAGCTGCCGGTCGCCCGGCAGAAGCACCGGCTGGACTACCTCGGTTCGGCGCTGCTCAGCGGCGGCATCGTCGCGGTGCTGCTGGTCTCGGTCTGGGGCGGCGACCAGTACGCCTGGGGCTCGGCGCAGATCGTCGGGCTGCTGGCGCTCGCGGCGGTGCTGCTGGTCGCGTTCGTGCTCCAGGAGCGGCGGGCGGCCGAACCGGTCGTCCCGCTGGAGCTGTTCAAGGACCCGGTCGTGCTGGTGGCCACCCTCGGCCTCTTCCTCTCCTCGATCTCGCTGTTCGTGGCGACCGTCTACACCCCGCTCTTCCTCCAGGTCGCCAACGGCGACACCGCCACCGAGTCCGGTCTGCTGCTGGTCCCGATGATGCTCGCCACCGTGGTCAGCCTGACCGTCTCCGGCAAGGTGGTCGCGGCGACCGGCCGGTACAAGCTGTTCCCGATCGCGGGGCTGCTGGTGATGGCGGGCGGCCTCTACCTGATGTCCACGCTCGACGCCGACTCCTCGCAGCTCTCGGCCGGTGCCTTCCTGGCCGTCTTCGGCATCGGCTTCGGCCTGGTCACCCAGGTCCTCATCGTGGCGGTGCAGAACTCCGTCGAGATGCGGCAGTTGGGCGTGGCGACGGCGGCCGCCAACTTCTTCCGCTCGCTCGGCGGCGCGATGGGCGTGACCGTCTTCGGCGCCGTCCTCAACTCCCAGCTGCGGGACTGGCTGCCGAGGAAGGTGCCGGCCGACGCCCTGCAGCGGCTCGGCACCGACGGCGTGCTGACCGCCCCGGCCAAGGTCCGGGCGCTGCCCGCACCGGTGCGCGACGGGGTGGCCGACGCGCTGGCCCACTCGCTGCACGTGGTCTACCTGACCGGCATGGTCGTCGCGCTGCTCGGCGCCCTGGTGGTGGTGTTCCTCCAGGAGCGTCCGATGCGGGCGCCGATGGGCGCGCCCGGCGGCCGGGGCCCCGGCGGCCCCGGGGGGCCGGGCCAGAGCCCGGGCCCCCAGGGCGGTCCGACCGGCGGGCGTCCGGAGGCCGCGGCGGGCTGACCGCGGCCGGATGGACCCTCCTCCCCCGCCGTCCTCACCCCCGGCGGCGGGGGAGGGGGCCCTCAAGGACAGTGAGTTGACGATGCGTCAGCGATGCGAACGGCTTGAACCGGGCGCCCGGAGCCGGTGCGGAGTGAGTGTTCACCCGCTAGGCTGGACGGGTGATCGGCACCCCGGCCGCGGTGGGGCGGGGTGTCCGGCACGGCCCACCCCGCCGCACTCCGGGCGCCGGGCACCCCGGCGCGACCAGCCCACCAGGAAGCGGGTCGACTCCATGGCCGACATGCCAGCCACGCCCGACGCCCCGAACGCCTCGAACTCCCCGAACGCGCCGGGCATACCCGCCGGCCGACAGCCGCGCGTCCCCCGGGACCTCCCGCCCGTCCCCGCCCCTACCCCTACCCCTACCCCTACCCCTACCCCTGCCCCCGCTCCTGCCCCCGTCGCCACCGGGCCCGGCGCCCCGTCGGCGATCCGGATCGGTGTGATCGGCCTTGGCGTGATGGGCGGCGGAATGGCCGCCCGGCTGCTCGACCGGGGCCACCGGGTCGTGGTCCACAACCGCACCCCCGAACGCGCCGTCCCGTTCGCCGCCCGCGGCGCCGAGGTCGCCCCGACCCCGGCCGCGCTCGCCGCCCGGGTGGACGTGGTGCTGCTCAGCCTCGCCTCCGAAGCCGCCGTCGAGGAGCAGCTGTTCGGCCCGGACGGCGCACTGGAGGCGCTGCCCGCACACGGCATCGTGATGGACACCAGCACCGTCTCCCCGGACTTCGCCCGGTCGGTGGCCGCCCGGGTGGCCGACCACGGCCGCGGCGCCGTCGACGCCTGCGTCATCGGCAACGGGCAGCACGCCCGGGACGGCGAACTCCGGTTCATGGTCGGCGGATCCGCCGACACCTTCGGCCGCCTCGGCGCCGTCCTGGAGTCGCTGGCCAAGGAGGTCCGCCACCTCGGCCCGAACGGTCTCGGCGCCACCGCCAAGGTGATGCTCAACGTGCTGATGGGCGTGGAGATGCAGGTGCTCGCCGAGTCGGTGACGCTGGCCCAGCGGGCCGGCATCGACCGCGAGCTCGCGCTCCGGATGATCGGCGAGAGCGGCTTCAGCTCGCCGGTGATGCGGTTCAAGGCCGCGGTGATGCAGCGCCGGGCCTACGGCGACCCGCAGTTCCGGCTCGACCTGATGCGCAAGGACCTCCGGCTGGCCACCGCGGAGGCCGGCCGGCTCGGCGTCGCCACCCCCGTCTGCGACGCCACCCACGCGGCGCTGATCGCCGCCGCCGAGGCCGGCCTCGGCGAGCTGGACTGCGCGGCCGTGCTCTCCCACGCCGAAGCCACCGCCGGCCTGGTGGCTCCGAACCACTCGTGAACCATTCACCCTCACCGAGGAGTTGATCCACGTGTCACCGTACAGACGCAGGGCCCGCCTTCACACTCCCGTCGTCCGCCCGGAGGGCAGGCTGGGCGGCGTTGGGGTGCGTGCATCGCAAGGCGGAGGAGGGAGCCACTGCGGAGCATTGGTGACCGACGACAACGCGGCGAGGTGCGTGCCCCGGCGTCGCCCAGCAGGCGGGAGTGTGAAGACGGGCCCTGGGGCGGTCCGCTTCGGCACCGCGCTGGTGGCGCTGCTGACCGCCCTCGTGCTGCTCGCCGCGACCAACGGCGCCGGTGCCCAGGACGCCGAGGCCCGCCCCAAGGCCGGCGACTGGAGCAGCTGGCAGTACGACGCGGCCGGCAGCCGGTCCAACGACGAGGAGAGCCGGATCACCCCGGCCTCAGTCGGCGGACTCGGCCTCGCCTGGGCCTTCGGCCACCCCAAGGTGCCCGGCGTCTACCTGGGCAGCCAGCCCGCCGTGGTGGACGGCACCCTCTACGCCGGCGGCGCCGAGGGCACCTTCCAGGCGCTGGACGCGAAGACCGGCGCGGCCCGCTGGACCTTCGACCTCGCCCCGGTGGCCGGCGCCCACTCCGTCGCCGCCCCCGACCCGGTCCGCAGCGGCCCGGCCGTCCAGGGCAACACCGTCTACTTCGGCGACAACCGCGGCTACCTGTACGCGCTGGACCGCCGCACCGGCGCGCTGCGCTGGTCGCTGCGGCTCGACCAGCACCCGCTGGCCCAGATCACCGGCTCGCCGCTGGTCCACGACGGCCTGGTGTACGTCGGGGTGTCCAGTCGGGAGTCCGGCGCCACCTTCAATCTGAGCTACCCGTGCTGCACCTTCCGCGGCTCGGTGGTCGCCGTCGACGCCGAGACCGGTGCCCTGGCCTGGCGGTACTGGACCACCCCCGAGCCGCAGCGGGTCGGCAGCTGGCCGAACGGCGCCGACCGCTCCGAGCCCTCCGGGGTAGCCGTCTGGAGCTCCCCGGTGCTCGACCGGGAGAGCGGCACCCTCTACGTCGGCACCGGCCAGAACTACACCGGGGCGGCGGGTGACACCGACTCCGTGCTCGCCCTGAACGCCCGTACGGGTGAACTCCGCTGGCGCTCCCAGGAGGCCTTCCCGGACACCTTCACGGTCGCCTGCAACATCCCCGGCGCCGACGCCTACTGCCCGAGCAAGGCCGACGGCACCGACCACGACTGGGACTTCGGCGCCAGTGCCAACGTGTTCTCCATCGGCCACCGCCGGGTGGTCGGCATCGGCCAGAAGAACGGCGTCTACCACGTCTACGACGCGCTGACCGGCGCCAAGGTCTGGGACCGTGCCCTGGTCGCCGACCCGCACACGCAGGGCGGCAGTTCGGGCATCGAGTGGGGCACCTCCTACGACGGCACCCGGCTCTACGCCGCCACCTGGTTCGCCGGTCCCGGCACCCTGTCCGCGCTCGACCCGGCCACCGGCGCCGTCCTCTGGCAGACCGAGAGCCCGGCCGACGGCTGCCAGTGGGGCGGCTCGGCCGGCTACCCGCAGCTCTGCCAGCGCGCTTTCACCCCCGCCGTGACCACCAGCCCCGGCCTGGTCTGGGAGGGCAGTACCGACGGCAAGCTGCGGGCCTTCTCGGCGAGTACCGGCGCCGTGCTCTGGCAGTACGACGCGGTCCGCGACTACACCACGGTCAACGGCGTGCCCGCGCACGGCACGGCGATCTCCGGCGGCGGCGGCGCGGTGGTCGCCGACGGCATGGTCTACGTCCAGGCCGCCTACTACCCGCAGTACCCGAGCGACGCGGGCGGCGCCCTGCTCGCCTTTTCCCTACCGTAGGAACGCTGGCACAGCGAAGGTCAACTCACGGCCGGCGGCGGACAGTTGCCGCCGGCCCCGGCAAGGAGGCAGTCATGGAGATCGTGGTGGTGGGAGCGGCCGGCCGGACCGGACGGCTGCTCGTCGAAAAGGCACTGGAGCAGAAGCACGCCGTCACCGCGCTGCTGCGCGACCCGGCCAAGCTGCCGGTCGAGCACGAGCGGCTGACCAAGGCCCGCGGCGACGTCTTCGACCCGGAGTCGCTGACCGGCCCGCTGACCGGGAAGGCCGCCGTGCTGGTCGCGCTGGGGGTGACCAGCCGGACCACCACCACGGTCTTCTCCGAGGGCGTGCGCAACCTCATCGCCGCCGCCCGGACCGGCGGGGTGCGCCGGCTGGTCACCATGTCCTCGGCCGGGCTGGAGACCGCGCACCTGCCGGCGATGCAGCGCTTCGTCGCCGAGTTCGTGGTGGACCGGGTCTACCGGAACATCCACCTCGACCTCGCCCGGATGGAGGACGAGGTGGAGGCCAGCCCGCTGGACTGGACGATCGTCCGGGTGCCGATGCTCACCGACGGCCCGGCCACGCCCGACTACCGGGCGGTGGTCGGCGGCCACCTCCCCAAGGCCTCGCGGGTCGCCCGGGCCAACGTCGCCGACTACATCCTCGCCCACCTGGACGACCCGGCCACCTACGGCCGACGCGTCGAGGTGGGCAACTGATGGTCCCCGGCGGCGGCCGGCCCGCCCGCGGCGGGGCCGCGGCGCGGGCCGGCCGCGCGCCCCGGTACCGAAACCCGTCCCGCACCCGAGAGCGAGCCGGAGGCCCGCCGTGAACATCGTCGTCTTCGGCGCGACCGGCGGCACCGGCCGGCACTTCCTGGAGCTGGCCGCCCGGGCCGGCCACGCCACCGTCGCCTTCGCCCGCGACCCGCTGGCGCTGGCCGACGCCCGGCCCACCACCATCCGGCAGGGCGACGTCCTCGACCCGGACGCGGTGGCCCGCGCCGTCCGGGGCGCCGACGCGGTGGTCTCCGCGCTCGGCATCGGCTACAGCCGGGCCGCCACCACCGTCTACTCGGCCGGCACCGACCACATCCTCCGGGCGATGCGCGCGAGCGGCGTCGGCCGGCTGCTCTGCGTCTCCACCACCAGCCTGAACCCGGCGCCCTGGCGCGCCGCCCCGCTGCAACGGGCGCTCACCTCCGGGCTGCTGCACCCGATGCTCCGCCGGCCGTACGCCGACATGGCGCGGATGGAACGGCTGCTGCTGGCCGACACCGGGCTGGACTGGACGCTGGTCCGGGCCGCCCGGCTCACCGGCGGCCGGGCCCGCGGCCGCTACCGGACGGCGGCCGGGCACCGGCTGCCCGGGGCCTGGTCGATAGCGCGCGCCGATCTGGCCCACTACCTGCTCGACGCGCTCGCCGACCCGGCGGCCCACCGCACCGTCGTCGAGATCGCCTACTGACGCGCCCCTGCTTCCAGCGTCCGCACTCCGACCGCCGGTGTGCCGACCGCTCGTACTCAAGCGGTGGTACGGCCGACTACTCCCGCCGTGCGATGCCCGCCCCACCCCGACCCGGCAGAGTGGGGAGCGGTCCCACCGACCACCCCAGCCGTGACCCGCGTCGTCCCTCGCCCTCCGGAGCACCGCCGATGCCCACACCCACCGCGACCACCGTCGCGGCCGCCACCGACCGCGCCGGCCGCGCCGGCCGGTTCCACCTGCCCCGGCACGCCCGCCGGCTCTGGCTGGTCGTGCACGTCGCCTGCTCGGTCGGCTGGCTGGGCCTGACCGCCGGCGTGCTCGCCCTCGGCATCGCCGGCCTCTCCTCCGCCGACCCGGACACCGTGCGCGCCGCCTACCTCGCCCAGCGGATCTTCGCGGACTGGCTGCTGATCCCGGTCAGCCTGCTCTCGCTGCTCTCCGGCCTGGTGCTCTCCCTCGGCACCAGCTGGGGCCTGCTGCGCCACCGCTGGGTGGCCACCAAGTTCTGGCTGACCCTGGCCGCCACCCTGGCCTCGATCCTCGCGCTGCGCGCCTTCATCCACGACGCGGCCGGCCAGGTCGCCGCCGGCACCGTGCCGCCGACCGGCCGGGCCCCGCACGTGCTGGTGATCGCCCCCTCGGTGGCCCTGGCGATCTACCTGGCCGCCACCGTGCTCTCCGTGCTCAAGCCCTGGGGGCTCACCCGGCGCGGCGCCCGGCTGGCCGCCGCCGCCCGCGCCGCCCGCACCGGCCGGTCCCGCACCGACCCGTTCGAGACCGACCAGTCCGGGACCTCCCCGTCCGGGACCGGCCCGGACACCGCGACCCCGCGGCCGGGGCGGTGACCGTCCCCTGTCCATGACCGGCACCGACCACGACCACGACCCGTTCGGCGGACCGCCCTGGACCCGGCGCTCCTGGACGGTGGTCTCCGCCCTCCTGGTCGCGGCGGTCCAGGTGGTCGGCTCCACCGCCGCCGCCCGCCAGCAGCAGGACTACCGGGCCCCGCTGGACGCCGCCGGGTACGCGCTGCTGCTGCTCGGCCCCGCCCTGCTGCTCCTGCGCGACCGCTTCCCCGGCCCGGTGGTGGTCGCGGTCACCGCCGTCACCACCGGCTACCTGCTGGCCGGCTACCCGTACGGGCCGGTCTTCTTCGGCCTCGCCGTCGCGGTGTTCGGCGCGCTCGCCCGCGGCCGCCGCCGGACCGCCTGGATCGCCGTCGGCACCGGCTACCTGGTCCACCTGACCAGCTCCCACCTGCTGCCGCCCGACTGGCAGCGCGCGCCCGCGCCGACCGAGGGCTGGTGGCAGGAGGCCGGGGTGGCGGCCTGGCTGCTGCTGGTCCTCGCCGCCGCCGAGATCATGCGCTCACGCGGCGAACAGCTGGCCGCCCGCCGGCTGGCCCGGCGCCAGGCCGAGGAGAACCGGGCCGCCGAGGAACGGCTGCGGATGGCCCGCGAACTGCACGACATCCTGGCGCACTCCATCTCGGTGATCCACCTGCAGGCCGGGGTGGCGCTGGAGCTGATCGACGAGCACCCCGAGCAGGTCCGGTCCGCGCTGACCGTCATCAAGGCCACCAGCAAGGAGGCGCTCGGCGAGGTCCGCCAGGTGCTCGGCACGCTGCGCGGCCCGGACGGCCAGGCCCCGCGCACCCCCGCGCCCGGGCTGGCCCGGCTGCCCGAACTCGTCACCCAGGCGGGCCACGCCGGGCTCACCGTCACGGTGCGGACGACCGGACGGGCCCGGCCGCTCTCCGCCCAGCCGGACCTGGCCGCCTTCCGGATCGTCCAGGAGGCGCTCACCAACGTCATCCGCCATTCGGCGGCGCGCGGCGCCACGGTTCTGCTGGACTGGTCCTCCCCGGCGGGGCTGCTGCTCCGGGTCGACGACCCGGGCCCGGCCGCCGGCCCCGGCCCCGACGGCGGTGGCGGGTCCGGCAACGGCCTGGTCGGCATGCGCGAACGGGCCGCCGGATGCGGCGGCGAGCTGACGGCGGGCCCGCACGGCGGCGGCTTCCGGATCCGGGCCTGGCTGCCCGAACCGGCGGGCGCGGGCCCGGGAGCGGGCACGGCGAGCGAGGAAGGACGGCCGGAATGATCCGGGTACTGCTGGCGGACGACCAGGTGCTGGTCCGGGCGGGCTTCCGGGCGCTGCTCGACGTCCAGCCCGACATCGAGGTGGTCGGCGAGGCGGACGAGGGCGAGGCGGCGGTCCGGCTGGCGGCGGAACTGCGGCCGGACGTCGTGCTGATGGACATCCGGATGCCCGGCACCGACGGCCTGGAGGCCACCCGGCGGATCTGCGCCCACCCGGACCTGACCGGCGTCCGGGTGGTCGTGCTCACCACCTTCGAACTGGACGAGTACATCTTCGAGGCGCTCCGCCTGGGCGCGGCCGGCTTCCTGGCCAAGGACACCGAGCCCGCCGACCTGCTGCGCGCCGTGCGGGTCGTCGCGGTCGGCGACTCGCTGCTCTCCCCGGGCGTGACCCGCCGGCTGATCGACGAGTTCGCCAGCCGCTCCCGGGAGCCCGCCGACACCGGCCGGCTGCTGGCCTCGCTCACCGACCGGGAGCGCGAGGTGCTCACCCTGGTCGGGATGGGCCTCGGCAACGACGACATCGCCCGCCGCCTGGTGGTCAGCCCGCTGACCGCGAAGACGCACGTCAGCCGGGCCATGGTGAAGCTCGGCGTCCGCGACCGGGCGCAACTCGTCGTCCTCGCCTACGAATCCGGCCTGGTCCGCCCCGGCTGGCTGGGCTGATACCCGCCCGCACGCCTCGAAGCGGTGCCCGGGGCGGGAGCAGCCCGCCCCCCGGCTCGTACTCCCGCCGTCGTACCCCCGATGCCGCTCGCCGGAGGACGCGCCGGACCCGCTCCCGGCGGGAGGCTCGTGGTGGCCCCGGGGAGCATCCCGGGGCCGGGCCCCCGCCCGAACCCGCGGGGCACACCGAGGAGTTGACCGACATGCAGAGCACCGCACTGCTCGCCGACACGATCTGCCGGGACGGCTGGGGCCCCTGGGGCGGCGGCGGCCCGGGGCCGTGGTTCCTGCTCTTCCCGCTGTTCTGGCTGCTCGTCCTGGTCGTCGTGCTGACCGCGCTGCGCCGCCGCGGCTGGGCCCGCCGCGGTCCGTGGGGCCCGCCGTGGGCGGCCGGCCGCTGGGGCGGCCCGTGGGCCGGTGGCCCCGCCGGCCCGTGGAACGGCGGCCCCGACGGCCCGCTGGCCGCGCTGGCCCGCCGGTACGCCGAGGGCCAGATCGGCGAGGAGGAGTACCGGACCCGCCGGGACACCCTGCTGGAGCACCTCCGGAGCGAGGGCCAGGGCCCGGAGCAGGACGGCGGCGCCAAGCCGGGCCGGGGCGGTGCCCGGTGACCGCCCTCCCGATCCTCGAACCGGTCGGCACCGAGCGGATGGCGGCCCGGGTCGCCGACGCGGTCAAGGTCTACGGTGTCGGCCGGACCGAGGTGCGCGCCCTGGACCACGTGACCGTCGGCTTCCCGGCCGGCCGGCTCACCGCGATCATGGGCCCGTCCGGCTCCGGCAAGTCCACCCTGCTGCACTGCGCGGCGGGCCTGGACCGGCTGACCGCCGGCACCGCGGTGATCGGCGACACCGAGCTGGAGAACCTCGGCGACCGCCGGCTGACGCTGCTGCGCCGGCAGCGGATCGGCTTCGTCTTCCAGTCCTTCAACCTGGTGCCGGTGCTGACCGCCCGGGAGAACATCACCCTCCCGGTCGACCTGGCCGGCGGCGCCGTCGACCAGGCCTGGGTGGAGTCGCTGATCGACGCGGTGGGTCTGCGCGAGCGGCTGGACCACCGGCCGTCCGAGCTGTCCGGCGGCCAGCAGCAGCGGGTCGCGCTGGCCCGGGCGCTGGCCGGCCGGCCCGAGGTGGTCTTCGCGGACGAGCCGACCGGCAACCTGGACTCCCGCACCGGCGCCGAGGTGCTGGACCTGATGCGCCGCGCGGTGGACGGGATGGGCCAGACCGTCGTCATGGTCACCCACGACCCGACCGCGGCCGGCTACGCGGACGAGGTGCTGTTCCTCGCCGACGGCCGGCTGGTCGACCGGATGGACCGGCCCACCCCGGCCGGCGTGCTGGACCGGATGAAGGCCTTCGACCCCGGCCCGGCCCCGGGCCCCGTCGCGCTCGGCCCGGGACCCCGGTCATGAGCAGCGCACCCGCCACCCTGCGGATCGGCCTGCGCTCGCTGGCCGCGCACAAGCGCCGGCTGGCCGGGACGTTCACCGCGATCCTGCTCGGGGTGAGCTTCCTGGCCGGCACGCTGGTCCTCGGGGACACCCTGCGCTCCAGCTTCGACACCCTGTTCGCCGACGCCGACCGCGGCACCGACGCGGTGGTCCGCAGCGTCGACGTGCTGGACGCCGGGAACACCCCGGGCGGCGTCCGCGCCCCGGTGGACCTCGCGCTGGCCGACCGGCTGCGCGCGGTGCCGGGCGTCGCGGCGGCCGAGCCGGCCGTGCAGGGCTTCGGCCAGCTGATCGGCCGCGACGGCAAGGCGGTGGGCGGCCAGGGCCCGCCCACCCTGGCCGGCTACTGGCAGGCCGACGGCGGGCTCAACCCGTACCGGCTGGCCGAGGGCCGGGCGCCGGAGCGGTCCGGCGAGGCGGTGGTCAACCGGGGCGCCGCCAAGGCCGGCGACCTGCGGATCGGCGACTCGACGGTGCTGCGCACCCCGGACCCGGTGACGGTGACGATCGTCGGCATCGCGACCTTCGGCGCGGCGGCCGACGGCATGGGGCAGAACACCTGGACCGGGCTGACCCTGGGGGACGCCGAGCGGTACCTGACGCCGAAGGGGGAGGGCCAGGCGACTTCGCTCCGGTTCCGGGCGGCGGACGGCGTCTCGCAGCAGCAGCTGGTGGCGGCGCTGTCCGCGCGGCTGCCGGCCGGGCTGGAGGCGGTGACCGGGGCGAAGGTGACCGAGGAGGCCACCGCCCAGGTGTCCGGCCGCTTCCTGTCCATGTTCACCACCCTGCTGCTGGTCTTCGCGGGCATCGCGCTGCTGGTGGCGACCTTCACCATCCACAACACCTTCGCCATCGTGGTGGCGCAGCGGACCAGGGAGAACGCGCTGCTGCGGGCGCTGGGCGCGGGGCGCGGCCAGGTGCTGGCGGCGACGCTGGCGGAGGCGGTGGTGGTCGGCGTGGCGGCCTCGGTGGCGGGGCTGCTCGGCGGGATCGGGGTGGCGGCCGGGCTGGCCGCGCTGTTCAAGGTGATCGGGTTCAACCTGCCGACCGGCGCGCTGGTGGTCGGTCCGCTCTCGGTCGTCCTGCCGCTGCTGGTGGGGACGGTGACGGCGGTCGGTTCGGCGGTCGCGCCGGCCGTGCGGGCGGGGCGGACGGCGCCGCTGGCCGCGCTGCGGGCGGTGGCGGTGGACACCGCGGCGACCGGCCGGGCCGGCCGGATCCGCCGGCTCGGCGGCGCGCTGCTGCTGGCGGCCGGGGTGGCGGGCACGGTGGCGGGTGCGACGGACGGTCCGTCGGTGGCGCTGACCGCGGCCGGGGCGGTGGCCACGCTGCTCGGCGTGGTGGTGCTGGGGCCGGTGGCCGCGACCGTCGTGGTGCGGCTGCTGGGCGCCCCGCTGCCGCGGCTGCGCGGCATGCCGGGGGTGCTGGCGGAGCGGAACGCGGCCCGCAACCCGCGGCGGACGGCGGCGACGGCGAGCGCGCTGATGATCGGGGTGACGGTGGTGTCGCTGTTCACCGTCTTCGGCGCGTCGATCAAGGCGACGATGGACGACACGGTGCGGCGGACCTTCGCCGGGGACCTCGCGGTCTCGGCCGGCGGCTTCCGCGACGGCGGGCTGAGCCCGAAGCTGGCGGACGCGGTGGCGGCCCTGCCGGAGGTGGAGCGGAGCGTGGGCCTGGGCCGGGGCGTGGCCCGGGTGGACGGCCACGGCCGGACCCTGGACGTGACCGATCCGGCCCGGCTGGCGGGCCTGGTCGACCTGGGCGGGGTGGACGGTTCGCTGCTGCTGGGCACCGACGGCCTGGCGGTCTCCCGGACGGAGGCGGCGAAGTACGGCTGGCGGCTGGGCACGACGCTCCCGGTGCGGTTCGGCGACGGCGCCGAGGCGGTGTTCACCGTGCGGGCGCTCTACCGGGGCGGCGGGCCGGCCGGCGACTACCTGGTCACCCGGGAGGCCTGGGCCCCGCACCAGGGCCGGGACGCGGACTCGCTGGTGGCGGTCGCGCTGCGGGACGGCGTCTCCCCGGCGGCCGGGAAGGCGGCGGTGGCCCGGGCGGTGGCGCCGTTCGGCGACCCGAAGGTGGAGACCAGGGCGGAGTTCGCGCGGAGCTCGGCCGAGGTGGTCGACCTGATGCTCTCGGTGGTCTACGCGCTATTGGCGCTGGCGGTGCTGATCGCGCTGCTGGGGATCGCCAACACGCTGAGTCTGGCGGTGCACGAGCGCACCCGGGAGCTGGGCCTGCTGCGCGCGGTCGGCCAGACCAGGGGGCAGCTGCGGGCGATGGTGCGCTGGGAGTCGGTGCTGGTGGCGCTGTTCGGCACGGTCGGCGGCCTGGGCCTGGGGGCGTTCCTCGGCTGGGCGCTGGTGCGGGCGGCGGACTCCGCGGGGACGGGCAGCTTCGCCCTCCCGCCGGGGCGGCTCGCGGTGGTGCTGCTGGCCGGGCTGGTGGCGGGCGCGCTGGCGGGGCTGCGGCCGGCCGGCCGGGCGGCCCGGCTGGACGTGCTGCGGGCGATCGCGGACGGCTGACCGGGGCGCCCGCACCGGGCGCGCCGACCACCGGGCACGTCGAAGCCCGGGCCCCCCGACCAACGGGGCCCGGGCTTCGAGGACCGGATGCGGCGGACTCAGGCCGCGGCGGGCAGCTCGTCCAGGCCCTCCTGGACCAGCTTGGCCAGGCGGTCGAGCGCCTGGTCCGCGCCCTCGGCGTCGGAGGCCAGCACGACCTCCTCGCCGCCCTGCGCGCCGAGGGTCAGCAGGCCGAGCATGGAGCCGGCGTTGACCGGGTTGCCGCCGGGCTTGGCGATGGTCACCGGAACGCCGGTGGCCGCGACGGCCTTGACGAAGACGGAGGCGGGACGGGCGTGCAGGCCCTCGGCCCAACCGATGGTGACGCGGCGCTCGGCCATGAGACGTGCCTTTCCGGTAATGCTGGTCACGGTCGTGGGGGAATCGACCATGTTGTCTAGACCAGTGTTGCACGCGGGCGACCCCTGCGAGGCGCCGCGTTCGGGACTTGTGATTGTTTCTTTCGGGGGCATAACCAGCGCATAATCCCCGGCCAGCGGCCCTGTCCACCCTGCCGTGCGCGCACGCCCGGCGCCATTCGGCTCGCCGCCGGATAACCTGACGATCGTGGACGACTCCGCGGTACCGCACCCCCAGCAGGACCCGCAGCAGGACCCCCGGCAGGACCCCCGGCGCGACCGCCCGCAGGACCGCACGGCCGAGCCGGACTACCCCCAGCACTGGGAGGCCGACATCCTGCTGCGCGACGGCGGGACGGCCCGGATCCGGCCGATCACCCCCGCCGACGCCGGCCGCCTGGTGGAGTTCTACGAGCAGGTCTCGGACCAGTCCAAGTACTTTCGCTTCTTCGCGCCCTACCCCCGGCTCTCCGACAAGGACGTCCGCCGCTTCACCCACCACGACTTCGTCAACCGGGTGGGCCTCGCCGTCGTCGTCCGCGACCGCTTCATCGCCACCGTCCGCTACGACCGGATCGACGCCGACGGCCGCCCCTCCGACACCGGCACCGACGCCGAGGTCGCCTTCCTGGTCCAGGACGCCCACCAGGGCCGCGGCGTCGCCTCCGCCCTGCTGGAGCACATCGCCGCGGTCGCCCAGGAACGCGGCATCCGCCGGTTCCAGGCCGAGGTGCTGCCGGAGAACCGCAAGATGGTGAAGGTCTTCACCGACGCCGGGTACACCCAGCACCGCAGCTTCACCGACGGCGTCGTCCACCTGGAGTTCGACCTCGAACCCACCGCCGCCTCGCTCGCCGTCATGCGGGCCCGCGAGCACCGCGCCGAGGCCCGCTCCGTCCAGCGGCTGCTCACCCCGCGCTCGGTCGCGGTGATCGGCGCTTCCCGCCACCCGCAGCACGTCGGCCGCGCCCTGCTGCGCGCCGTGCTGGCCGGGGCCGCCGGAGCCGGCGGCGGGGACCGGGAGCCGCTCACCGTCCACGCGGTCAACCACCACGCCCCGCCCGGCACCGAGCTGGACGGCGTCCCGGTGCACCGCTCGATCCTGGAGATCCCCGGCCCGGTCGACCTCGCGGTGATCGCCGTCCCCGCCAACGCCGTCCCCGAAGCGGTCGCCGAGTGCGGCGCGCACGGCGTCCAGGGCCTGGTGGTGGTCACCGCCGGCTATGCCGAGACCGGCCCCGAGGGCCGTGACCGCCAGCGCGCCCTGGTCCGCCAGGCCCGCGCGGCCGGCATGCGGGTGATCGGCCCGAACGCCTTCGGCCTGATCTCCACCGACCCGGACCGCCCGGTCAACGCCTCGCTCGCCCCGGTGCTGCCCGCGCGCGGCGGCTTCGGCGTGTTCTGCCAGTCCGGCGCGATCGGCGTCGCCCTGCTGGAGGCCGCCCACCGGCGCGGCCTCGGCATCTCCTCCTTCGCCTCGGTCGGCAACCGGGCCGACGTCTCCGGCAACGACTTCCTCCAGTACTGGGCCGAGGACCCGGCCACCGAGGTCGTCCTGCTCTACCTGGAGTCCTTCGGCAACCCGCGCAAGTTCACCCGGATCGCCCGCCGGCTCGCCCAGGCCAAGCCGGTGGTCGTGGTCAAGGGCGCCCGCCACACCGGCAGCCTGCCGCCCGGCCACGCCGTCCCCGCCACCGCCACCGGCCTCAAGGACGCCACCGTCGACGCGCTCTTCCAGCAGGCCGGCGTCACCCGGGTGGAGACCATCACCGAGCTGTACGACGCCGGCGAACTGCTCGCCCTCCAGCCGCTGCCGCCCGGCGACCGGGTCGCCGTGGTCGGCAACTCCGACTCGCTCGGCCTGCTCACCCACGACGCCTGCCTCTCCGCCGGCCTGCGCCCGGGCACCCCCGTCGACCTCACCACCGCCGCCACCGGCGAGAACTTCCGGATCGCCCTGGACACCGCGCTGGCCGACCCGGCGGTGGACGCGGTGATCGCCGTCGCCATCCCGCCGATCGGCACCCAGGGCTGGGGCCCCGCCCTCGGCGCGGGCGGCCGGATCGCCCACCCCGACCGCCCGGACGACCCCGACCTCGGCACCGACGACCCGGAGATCGGCGCCGCCCTGCTCGACGCCGGCGAGCGCGCCCGCGAGCTGGGCAAGCCGCTGCTCCTCGCCCACCTGGCGCTCACCGACCTGCCGAACCGGCTGCGCCCCGGCGGCATCCCCGCCTACCCCGCGCCCGAACGGGCCGTCCGGGCGCTCGCCCACGCCGTCCACTACGCCGACTGGCGCCGCCGGATGGCCGCCGCCGAGGAGACCGCGCGGGTCCCCGAACTCGACCGGATCGACGAGGCCGGCGCCCGCACCCTGGTCGAGGCCGCCCTCTCCACCCGGGCTGCGGTCGCCGCTCGCACCCAGCCCGGCGGGGCAAGGCTCACCCTGCCCGACGCCGACACCGCCGCCCTGCTCGCCCGCTACGGCATCGACGTCTCGCCGACCCTGCCCGCCCCCGACGAGGAGACCGCCGTCCGGGCCGCCGCCACCCTCGGCTACCCCGTCGCCCTCAAGGCCACCGCCCCCCACCTGCGGCACCGCCCCGACCTCGGCAGCGTCCGGCTCGACCTGACCGGCGAGCCCGGCCTGCGCCGCGCCCACCGCGAACTGGACGCCCTGCTCGGCGGCGCCGCCCAGGCCGAGCTGGTGGTCCAGCGGCTCGCCCCGCGCGGGGTGGACACCGTGATCGGCGCCACCGTCGACCCGGCGGTCGGCGCGATCCTCTCCTTCGGCCTGGCCGGCGCCCCCGCCGAACTGCTCGGCGACGTCGCCCACCGGCTGGTTCCGGCCACCGACCAGGACGTCGCCGGACTGGTCCGGGAGGTCCGCGCGGCCCCCCTGCTGTTCGGCTGGCGCGGCGCCGAGGCGGTCGACACCGACGCCCTGGAGGAGCTGCTGCTGCGGGTGTCCCGGCTGGTCGACGACCTGCCGGAGGTCGCCTCGGTGGACCTCGAACCGGTGGTCGTGGCCCCGCACGGGCTGGCGATCCTGGGGGCGCGCGTACGCATCGCGCCCCTGCCGGTCCGCAGCGATCTGGGCCCGCGCGCCATGAGCACGCTGTAACCTTCCTTGGTTGCGTCCGGACCGCGGGCGCCGTTGTCCGAAGCTCGGCGCCGTGCCGCCCGCTTCGTCGGCGGACCATGCCAGGATGGAGTTATGGCGAAGACCGGTACCACCACCACGCAGGACCTGCGTTCCGCGATCGAGCGCAGCGGCTACTACCCGGCCCTGGTGTCCGAGGCGGTGGAGTCCGCGGTGGGCCCCGAGCCGATCAGCTCCTACCTGGTGCACCAGGAGACCACGTTCGACGCCAACGAGGTCCGCCGACACGTCACCGTGCTGGTGCTGACCCCGACCCGGTTCGTGGTGAGCCACACCGACGAGCAGACCGGCGACGCGAGCAGCCCCGCCGTGCCGTTCGCGACCACCTCCACCGAGAGCGTCCGGCTGGACCGGATCAACTCCGTGGTGCTCAGCCGGATGGTCGCCAACCCGGAGACCTACACCCCGGGCACCCTGCCCCGCGAGGTCGTGCTGACCATCGGCTGGGGCGCCGTGCAGCGCCTCGACCTCGAACCGGCCGGCTGCTCCGACCCCAACTGCGAGGCGGACCACGGCTACACCGGCTCCGCCACCGCCGACGACCTGTCCCTGCGGGTCAGCGAGGCCGGCGACGGCCCCGAGACGGTCGCCCAGGCGCTGGTCTTCGCCCGCGCCCTCTCCGAGGCCACCATCGCCGACGGCCCCCGGGTCTGATCCCGCCGGACCACCCGGATCCCATCGGACCGACCCGCACCGATCCGCGCCCGGACGCCGCCCCCACGCGCCCGGGCCGCCCCGGCCAGCCAGGAAGCCACCCCCGCCACCATGCCCTTCGCCCCCGACGGCCACGACGCCTTCGAGCTCCTCGACCCGGCCACCGCGCCCGCGCCCCCGTACGGCAGCGGCTCGCTCTGCGACCTGCTGCCCTCGGTGGCGGCCGGCCTCGGCGTCCCCGGCTTCACCGCGACGCTGCCGCTCGCGCCGGCCGACCGCGCGGTGGTCTTCCTGGTCGACGGCCTCGGCTGGGAACTGCTGCTGCGCCACCCCGAGTACGCGCCGTTCCTCTCCTCGCTGGTGGGCGGCTCGCTCGGCGGCACCGGCCGGCCGCTGACCGCCGGCTTCCCGTCCACCACCGCGACCTCGCTGGCCTCGGTCGGCACCGGCACCCCGCCCGGCCTGCACGGCCTGGCCGGCTACACGGTCGCGGTGCCCGGCGCCGGGCACCTGATGAACCAGCTCCGCTGGCAGCCGCCGACCGACCCGGCCGCCTGGCAGCCGTACCCGACCGTCTTCGAGCAGGTGCACGCCGCCGGCGTGGCCACCGCCCAGGTCTCCTCCCCGCTGTTCGCCCAGACCCCGCTGACCCGGGTCGCGCTCTCCGGCGGCACCTTCCTCGGCCGCACCACCGGCGAGGAGCGGATGGACCGGGCCGCCGCCTGGCTGGCCGAGCACGACCGCGCGCTCGTCTACACCTACGTCAGCGAACTGGACGGCGCCGGGCACCGCTTCGGGGTGGACTCCGACGAGTGGCGGATGACCCTGGACGCGGTCGACCGGCTCGCCCGCCGGCTCGCCGAACAGCTGCCGCCGCGCTCGGCGATGTACGTCACCGCCGACCACGGCATGATCGACATCGCGCCGGAGGACCGGATCGACTTCGACGAGGACTGGGAGCTCGGCGCCGGCGTCGCGCTGCTCGGCGGCGAGGGCCGGGCCCGGCACGTCTACGCCGTCCCCGGCGCCGCCGCCGACGTCCACACGGTCTGGAGCGAGGTGCTCGGCGACCGGATGTGGGTGGCCACCCGCGACCAGGCGATCGAGGCCGGCTGGTTCGGCCCGACCGTGGACGACCGGGTCTACCACCGGATCGGCGACGTGGTCGCCGCCGCCCGCGACGACATCGCGATCGTCGCCTCCCGCAACGAGCCCGGCGAGTCCGCGATGATCGGCCTGCACGGTTCGATGACCCCGGTCGAGCAGTTCGTGCCCCTGCTCGAAGTCCGACGCTGAACTCCCCTGATGTGAAAGGCCTTTGCACCACCCATGGCTGAACTGGTGTTCTTCTCGGGCACGATGGACTGCGGGAAGTCGACGCTCGCGCTCCAGATGGACCACAACCACGCCGCCCGCGGCCGGCAGGGGATCATCCTCACCCGCAACGACCGGGCCGGCGCGGCGACCATCTCCAGCCGCCTCGGCCTGCGCGCCGACGCGGTCGAGGTGGCCGACGACTTCGACTTCCACGCCCACGTGGTGCACCGCCTCTCGGCCGGCGGCCGGGTCGACTACCTGATCTGCGACGAGGCCCAGTTCTTCGCCCCGGACCAGGTCGACCAGCTCGCCCGGGTGGTCGACGAACTCGACATCGACGTCTACACCTTCGGCATCACCACCGACTTCCGCACCCGGCTGTTCCCCGGCTCGCAGCGGCTGATCGAACTGGCCGACCGGGTCGAGGTGCTGCAGGTCGAGGCGCTCTGCTGGTGCGGCGCCCGCGCCACCCACAACGCCCGCACGGTCGGCGGGGTGATGGTGGTCGAGGGGGCGCAGGTGGTGATCGGCGACATCTCGGTCAGCCAGGACGAGGTCGGCTACGAGGTGCTCTGCCGCCGCCACCACCGCCGCCGGCTCACCGCCGCCACCGCCCGCGCCGCCGTCCTCTCCCCGGACGTCCTCCCCTTCGAGGAGCAGCAGGCCTAAGGCACTTCCAGCACCGAGAAGTGCCCGCCGCGCGGGTCGGCCAGCCGGGCCGTCGGCCCGCGGCCGGTGTGCCGCGGCGCCACCAGCACCGCGCCGCCCAGCTCCACCGCCCGGCGCGCCGTCGCCTCGACGTCGGCCACCGCGAAGTGCGTGCGCCAGCGCGGCGGGTGGCCGCGCAGCTCGGCCCCGCGCCGGATCCCGGCCACCGGCCGGCCGTCGACCAGCAGCGCCGACCCGCCCTCGGCCGGCGCCACCGGCACCCCGAGCACCGCGCGGTAGAAGACCGCCGCGCCGTCCGCGTCCGGGGTGAGCAGTTCCGCCCAGGCGGGCCCGCCCGGCGCGGGCCCGGCCTCCCGGCCGAGGTGCTCCTCGCCCTGCCAGAGCCCGAACACCGCGCCGGAGACGTCGGCCGCGATCGCCAGCCGCCCGGCCCGCTCCGCCTGCAGCGGCCCGACCGCGACCGTCCCGCCGCACTCCCGGACCAGCTGGGCCGCCCGGTCCGCGCTGTCCACCGCGAAGTAGGTGGTCCACTGCACCGGGAAGCCGGTCACCTCGGACACCCCGAGCCCGGCCACCGCCTCCGCGCCCACCCGGGCCCGGACGTACTCCCCGAGCTGCCCCGGCCCCGGTGCGAAGTCCCAGCCGAGCAGTTCGCCGTAGAACGCCCGGGCACCGGGCAGGTCGTCGGTCGTCAGGCTGACCCAGCACGGGGTGCCCTGGGCCAGCCGGAGTGTCAGCGCGGGCATGACAGATCTCCTCACAGGCGGTCGTCGCACGAAACGGCACAGTGAGGATGATGCTTCCACCGTGGCACGCGCCGAACCCTCGGGCCGCGCGGAAAATCCGGCAAAGACCGCACAAAGAGAGAGGGCCGTGCCTCAGCTCGCCCGAGCACTTGACGCGCTGCGCCAGAATGAGCGCCATGACCACCCCTCACGAAGACTCCCCGCTGGTCTCGGTGACCGAGCTGCGCGCGGCGCTCGACTCCGGGCGCCCGCCGGTCCTGCTCGACGTGCGCTGGCAGCTCGGCGGCCCGCCCGGGATCGAGGACTACACCGCCGGCCACCTGCCCGGCGCCCACTTCGTCGCGCTGGACGCCGACCTCGCCGCCCCGGCCGGCCCGCCCGGGCACGGCGGCCGCCACCCGCTGCCCGACCCGGAGGAGTTCGGCGCCGCGCTGCGCCGCTTCGGCGTCTCGGCCGACCGCCCGGTGGTGGTCTACGACGGCGCGACCTCGCTGGCCGCCGCCCGCGCCTGGTGGTTGCTGCGCTGGGCCGGCCACCGGGACGTCCGGGTGCTGGACGGCGGTTTCGCCGCCTGGCAGGAGGCGGGCCTGCCGGTCGCCACCGAGGTGCCGCCCGCCGGGGACGGCGACTTCAAGCCCGTCCCGGGGCAGCTGCCGGTGATCGACGCCGACGGCGCCGCGGCCTGGGCCCGGGAGGCGCTGCTGCTGGACGCCCGGGCGGGGGAGCGCTACCGGGGCGAGAGCGAGCCGATCGACTCGCGGGCCGGCCACATCCCGGGCGCGGTCTCCGCGCCGACCACCGGGAACGTCGGTCCGGACGGCCGCTTCCTGCCGCCCGCCGAACTCGCCGAGCGGTTCCGCGGGCTCGGCGCGGGGGAGCGGGCGACCGCCGTCTACTGCGGCTCCGGGGTGACGGCCGCGCACCAGATCCTGGCCCTGGAGGTGGCCGGTCTGCCGGCCGCCCTCTACCCGGGCTCCTGGAGCGAGTGGTCCGGTGACGGCACCCGCCCGATCGCGGTCACCGAGCTGCCGGGCTGATCCCGGTCGCACGGAGAGGGGCGGGTGGCCACGGCCACCCGCCCCTCTCCACGCGCTACGGCTCTATTCCTGCTTCTTGCGCCGGCTGCCGAAGACGATCTCGTCCCAGCTCGGCACGGTGGCCCGGCGCCCGGGCCGGACGCCGTCCGCCTCGGCCTGCCGGTCGGTGGTGCCGACCAGCCGCTCCCGGTGCGGGGCGACCGCACGCGGCATCAGGATGTCCGCGTACGCCGAGCCCGCGCCGACCGCCGGTGCGGCGGCCGCCGGCTCCTCCGCGTCCTCGGCCACCTCGGCGGCCACCGGTTCGATCGGCGGCGGCGCGCCGACCGCCAGGTCGCCGCGGAACGCGGGCACCACGTCCAGCAGGCTGGTCAGCGAGTCCCGCGCGTCGGCCGTGGCCTCGCGCGACTCGCGCACCTCGCGGGCCGACATGATCCGGTCCGCCGACGGCCGGTCGATCATCGGACGCGGCGGCCGGTCCTGCGGGAGCCGGGCGATCCGCGGGATGAACGGGAAGACCGACTCCTCCTCGCGCTCGACCGTCTCGCCGATCAGCGCGCGGGCCTCGTCGTCGTTGGGCTGGACCAGTCGCCGGGGCGGGTCGTACGTCCAGGCCGCGCTGCGGCCCTCGCCGTCGGCCCGGTAGGAGAGGATGACCTCCCAGGTGCCGTCGTCGCGCCGCCAGGAGTCCCAGCGCTCGGTCTCCTTCTCGGCGCCGCGCAGCGCCAGCCGCTCGGCCACGGCCTCGCCCAGCTGCGGGCCGGGGGCCTCGCCGTGCCGGCGGATCGCGGTCTTGCGGGCGCGCTCGGCCATGAAGGCGCGCTCGGCCAGCACCGGACCCTCGAAGCGGCGGACCCGGTCGACCGAGATGCCGGCGGCCTGGGCGACCTCCTCGGCGGAGGCACCGGCTCGTATCCGCGCCTGGATGTCCCGGGGGCGGAGGTGGCTCTCGACCTCGATCTCGATCTGGCCGAGGCGCGGACGGTCACCACGGATGGCGGCGCGCAGCCGCTCGTCGATGGGGAGGGTGTACTCCGTGCTGTCGGCGGCCTTGAGCACCAGCCGTGTGCCGTCGTTGCTGACGGCCACAACCCGCAGTTCGGGCACGGTTACCTCCCGGGTGGTGCCTGCCGACGTCACCTGCGTCGCTGCTCCCGTACTGAGTGTGGCCTGCCCGCTCGCGACTGGCCACAACCTTGCTGAGTTCCCCGGCGTGTCGGGCTTACGCCCGGCCCCGCCGCTGTGGCACGGTTGCCTTTTTGCCACGCCATCCGTCGACGTCGCGCCTGGGTGTCCCGGCCGTCCTCGCACGCGCAGTGATCGCGACGGTCCGGGACGGGCGTCGCCGTGCGTGCCTGTGCCATAGCTCCTTGTCAAGCTGCCGTCTGATGGGCAGTCGACAAGTCGATCCAGGGCTCAGGCTTTACGAACAGTACTCCATTCGTGGCATCCAAAGGGGCGGCTCGCCGCTCAAGTCTCCCGCGATTCACGGGAATCTCAAGAGCACGCGACCCCAATGGCCGAGGATCGGCCGGTGAACGGTGATCATCTTCACATATATCTCCCGCTTGCAACCGCATTTTCGTCCCTTGTGTCCTTCTTTGGGCAAGATGGAGTGACTTGTTCGAAGGACAGTCGCAGGGACCCGAGGGATGTCGATGTCGGAGGAGAGGCCCGCCGGGGAGGGCGGCAAGGAAGGTCGCAGGCGAATTGATCTGAGTGTGGCTCAGGTCGCGGCCAGTGCGCTGGCCACCGTGGTGGGGGCGCTGCTCGCGTCCGAACTCGGCGTGTACGGCACCATTCTGGGCGCGGCGGTGGTGAGCGTCGGCGCGACCACCGGCGGCGCGGTGTTCCAACACCTGTTCAAGCGGACCGGGGAACAGCTGCGCGATGCGGTGGACCGCACCGCCGGACCGGGGCAGCTGGCGAACGGACTGCGGCAGGCCCCGGAGCCGGCCCCGGCCGACCCGCCGGCACCGTCGGTGTCGCCGGTGTCGCCGGTGTCGTCGGTGCCCTCGGAGTGGAACGCGCCGCGGGTGGTCCGGGCGCGCCGCCGGTGGACCTGGCGGTCCTACGCGGCGGTCTCGGCGCTGGTCTTCACCCTGGCCATGGTGCCGATCCTCGCCTTCGAGCTGGCGACCGGTCAGCCGGTGTCGGCGACGGTGACCGGTACCTCGGGCAGCGGGACCTCGCTGGGCGGCCGGGTGGAGCGCAAGCCCGCCGCCCCGCCGGCCGAGGCGCCGTCCTCGGGGCCGTCCGCCGTCCCCTCGCCCTCGTCCGGTCGGGGCGGCGCCCCCTCGGAACGGCCGAGCCCGGGGACGAGTCCGAGCGACGCTCCCACGGCCCGGCCCTCGACCGGGCCCGGCCCGGAACCGAGCGCGACGCCGAGCAGCACGCCGAGCGCGACCCCGTCCGCCCGTCCCACCGGGGAGCCGGCCCCCTCGGCCACGCCCTCCGCGCCGGCCGGCGGCGGGACCACCGGCGACGGGGCCGCGTCCGCCAAGCCGTCCGGGGCCGCGACCCCGAAGCCCCCGGCCCCGAGCGCCGCCGCCGTCCCGCCCCCGGCTCCCGGCGGGAGCGGGTCCTAGGCGCCCAGCACCCGGCGCAGGTAGTCGTTGCCGAACCGGCGGTCCGGGTCGAGCTCGTCGCGCAGCGCGGTGAAGTCCGCGAACCGGGGGTAGACCCCGGCGAGGTACTCGGCGTCCCGGGTGTGCAGCTTGCCCCAGTGCGGCCGGCCCTGGTGGGCGGCCATCAGCCGCTCCACCCCGGTGAAGTACCCCTGCTCGGCGGTGCCCCGGTAGAGGTGGACGGCGATGTAGGCGGTGTCGCGGCCGTGCGCGGTGGAGAGCCAGACGTCGTCGGCGGGCGCGAACCGCACCTCCACCGGGAAGCTGATCTTCCAGTCCGACCGCTCGACCAGCGCCTTCAGCTCGCGGAGCACGCCGCCGAGCGCGGCCCGCGGCACCGCGTACTCCATCTCGGTGAACCTGACCTTGCGGGGGCTGGTGAACACCTTGTAAGCGGTGTCGGTGTAGCTGCGGTCCGACCAGGCCCGGCTGGCCAGCGAGGCGATGGTGGGCACCGAGCCGGGGAAGCGGCGGCCGAGCCGGCAGGCGCCCTCCCAGACGGTGTTGGAGAGAAAGTCGTCCTCCAGCCACTCCTTGAACCGGGGCAGCGGGGCGGCCGGTCCCAGGCTGCGGTTGTTCCGCTTGGTGGAACACCGGTCGGTGTGCGGGAACCAGTAGAACTCGAAGTGCTCGTTGACCGCGGTGAGCTCGTCCAGCCGGCCCAGCACCTCGTCGAAGCCCATCGGCTGCTCGTGCGCGGTGAGCAGGAAGGCCGGCTCCACCGCGAAGGTCAGCGCGGTGATCACGCCGAGCGCGCCGAGGCCGAGCCGGGCGGCCTCGAACAGCCGCGGGTCCTCGGTGGGGGAGCAGTGCCGGACGCTGCCGTCGGCGAGCACCAGCTCCAGTCCGCGGATCTGGGCGGCGAGCGAGCCGGAGTCCCGGCCGGTGCCGTGGGTGCCGGTGCTGGTGGCGCCGGCCACGGTCTGCACCTCGATGTCGCCCATGTTGGTGAGCGAGAGCCCGGCGGCGGCGAGCAGCCGGTTCAGCCGGTGCAGCGGGAGTCCGGCCTCGACGGTGACCGTGCCGGCCGCCCGGTCGAGCTCGCGGACGGCGGTCATCGCGTGCGGGCGGACCAGGACGCCGTCCCCGGCGGAGGCGATCGAGGTGAAGGAGTGCCCGGAGCCGACCGCCTTGACGGTCCGCCCCCGGTCGGCGGCGCGCAGGATCTCCTCGGCCAGTTCCTCCGCCGTCCCGGGGGTGACCACCTTCGCCGGGTGGGCGCTCTGGTTGCCGGCCCAGTTGGTCCAGCGGGCGGTACGGGCTGCGGTACTGGCCTGCGGCATGGCGGCGCCTCCGACTCCGGTGGCCGCGCGGTGTCGGCGCACCTCGATCCCTGATGGTCCCTGATCCCTACCCGCGGGTAGGCCGCGGGTAGGGAGGAGGGTAAGTCAGGTCAGCGTTCGAGGTCTACGGTCTGGCCGGCGGGCTCGGCGGCCCCGCCCTCGGCCAGCCCGGCGCGCAGCCGGCCGAGCCCGGCCAGGGCGGCCAGCACGCCGAACACCCCGGCGGTCAGCGGCACCCAGTACGCGGCGGCGGCGCCGGCCCCGTCGATCACCCAGCCGCCGACCGAGGAGCCGGTGGCGACCCCGAGGGCCAGCCCGGTGGTGGTCCAGGTCATCCCCTCGGTCAGCTGGGCGGCCGGGACCAGCCGCTCGACCAGCGCCATCGCGGTGATCAGGGTCGGGGAGATCGCGATGCCCGCGATCAGCAGCGCGCCGCCGACCGCCGCCAGCCCGGCGATCCCGCTCACCGACTCGGCGACCACCAGCAGCGGCACCATGCTGACCGCCATGAACGCCACCCCGCCGAGGAAGCGGCCGGCCATCGACCCGGTGAGCTTCAGGGTGCCGAACACCATGCCGGCCAGACAGGAGCCGAGCGCCCAGAGCGCCAGGATCCAGCTGGAGACCGCGGTGTGCCCCTGGGCCTTGGCGTAGGCGACGGTGACCACCTCGACCGAGCCGAAGATCGCGCCGGTCGCCACGAAGGTCAGGATCAGCACCTGGAGGCCCCGGTTGAGGATCACCGGGCTGCCGGCGTGCCGGGCGGCCGGATGGACCGGGGGCTCGGTGGACCGCTGGGCGGCGAACAGCAGCACGCCCACCGTCAGGAAGACCCCGGCGAGCAGCACGCCCGCCTCCGGGAAGACGGCGGTGGCCAGCATCACCGAGAGGATCGGGCCGACGATGAAGCAGACCTCGTCGACCACCGCCTCGAAGGAGTACGCGGTGTGCAGCTTCGGCGCCTCGTCCCGGAACAGGTACGCCCAGCGGGCCCGGACCATCGCCCCGGTGCTGGGCATCACGCCCATCCCGGCGGCGAACAGGAAGAGCGTCCAGTCCGGTGCCTTCAGCCGGGCGCAGAGCAGCAGCCCGACCGCGGCGGCCATCGTGATCACCATCGCCGGCAGCACGATCCGGCGCTGCCCGTGCCGGTCCACCAGCCGGGACACCTGTGGCCCCAGGATCGCCGCGGCCACCGCCATGGTCGCCGACACCAGGCCGGCCACGCCGAACGAGCCCCTCAGCTCGGACAGCATGGTGACGATGCCGATCCCCGTCATGGAGATCGGCAGCCGGGATATGAACCCGGTGGACGAGAAGGCCAGGGTGCCGGGAGCGGCGAAGATCTGGCGGTAGCTGGACAGCACGGGGGCTCCGCAGTGGGGTAAGGAACAAGGCTGGCATAGACAGCTTACGAACCTTGGCAAACGGTATTTTCCGGACGTCCGGTGCCGCCCCGGACCCGGCCCTCCGCCGCACAGTGGCAGGATCGGTGGCATGTCCGACGCGCGCAACACCTCTCCCGCCGGCGCCGATCCCTACGACGCCCTGCTGCTCCTCTCCTTCGGCGGGCCGGAGGCCCCCGAGGACGTCGTCCCGTTCCTGGAGAACGTCACCCGGGGCCGCGGCATCCCGAAGGAACGGCTGCGGGAGGTGGGCAAGCACTACTTCCTGTTCGGCGGGGTCAGCCCGATCAACGAGCAGAACCGCGAACTGCTGGCCGCGCTGCGCAAGGACTTCGCCGAGCACGGCCTGGACCTCCCGGTTTACTGGGGCAACCGGAACTGGGCGCCCTACCTGGTCGACACCCTGCGTGAGCTCGCCGCCGACGGCCACCGCCGGATCGCCGTCCTCGCCACCAGCGCCTACGCCGGCTACTCCGGCTGCCGCCAGTAC
The DNA here is from genome assembly GCF_040683335.1 of Kitasatospora sp. NPDC093806. Lineage (NCBI taxonomy): Bacteria > Bacillati > Actinomycetota > Actinomycetes > Kitasatosporales > Streptomycetaceae > Kitasatospora > Kitasatospora sp. NPDC093806. The sequence continues at coordinate 9,661 of NZ_JBFBDO010000004.1, read as the reverse complement.
CGGGAGAACCTCGCCGACGCGCTGGCCGCGCTCGCCGCCGAGGGCCTGCCCGAGCTGCGGGTCGACAAGCTGCGCCACTTCTTCGACCACCCCGGCTTCGTCGAGCCGATGATCGACGCCGCGGTGGCCGCGCTGGAGCGGCTGCCCGAGGAGGTCCGGGCCGGCGCCCGGCTGGCGTTCACCACCCACTCCATCCCGGACACCATGGCCGAGACCTCCGGCGACCCGGACGACCCGGCCCGCGGCCGCCCCGGCGGCGCCTACGTCGCCCAGCACCTGGAGGTGGCCCGGCTGGTCGCCGCCGCCGTCGCCGAGCGCACCGGCGTCGCCGACCGGCCCTGGCAGCTGGTCTACCAGAGCCGCAGCGGCGCCCCGCACGTCCCGTGGCTGGAGCCGGACATCTGCGACCACCTGGAAGCCCAGCACGCGGACGGCGCCCCCGCCGTGGTGATGGTCCCGATCGGCTTCGTCTCCGACCACATGGAGGTCAAGTACGACCTGGACACCGAGGCGGTGGCCAAGGCCGCCGAGCTCGGCCTGCCGGTCGCCCGGGCCGCCACCGTCGGCGCCGACGCCCGGTTCACCGCCGCGGTCCGCGAGCTGGTCCTGGAGCGGGCCGCCGCCGAGCGCGGCGAGCCGGTTTCCCGCTGCGCGCTCGGCGCGCTCGGCCCGAGCCACGACGTCTGCGCGGTCGCCTGCTGCCCCAACCCGCGCGCCCCCCGCCCGGCCGCCGCCGAGCGCTGACCCCGTCCCGTCCCGGAGGAGATCCCGTGTCCAGCCCCGCCGCGCCCGACCCCGCCCTGCTCGACGAGCTGCTCGACGTCGCCCTGGATGCCGCCCGCCGGGCCGGCGCCCTGCTGCTCGACGGCCGTCCCGCCGACCTGGCCGTGGCGGCCACCAAGAGCAGCCCGGTCGACGTGGTCACCGAGATGGACCTGGCCTCCGAGAAGCTCGTCCTGGAGCTGATCGGCGCCCGTCGGCCGGCCGACGGCTACCTCGGCGAGGAGGGTGCCGAGCGCCCCGGCACCAGCGGGGTGCGCTGGGTCGTCGACCCGCTCGACGGCACCGTGAACTACCTCTACGGCCTGCCCTCCTGGGCGGTCAGCGTGGCCGCCGAGCTGGACGGGCGCGCGGTGGTCGGCGTGGTGTACGCCCCGGCGCGCGGCGAGCTGTTCCACGCCGTCCTCGGCCGCGGCGCCCACCTGGACGGCGGCCCGCCGGCCACCCGTCCGCTGGCCACCCGCCCGGCCCCGCCCTGGGGCCAGGCCCTGATCGCCACCGGCTTCGGCTACCTCAAGGAGCGGCGGGTCCGGCAGGCCGAGGTGCTGCTGGCCCTGATGCCCGAGGTGCGCGACATCCGCCGGGCCGGCGCCGCCGCGGTCGACCTGTGCGACGTCGCCGCCGGCCGGCTGGACGGCTACTACGAGCGCGGGCTGGCCCCCTGGGACCGGGCCGCCGGCTGCCTGATCGCCGCCGAGGCGGGCGCCCTGCTCGGCGGCCGGCCCGGGCACGGCCCGGACGGCGAACTCACCGTGGCCGCCGCCCCCGGGGTCTACGAGCCGCTCCAGGAGCGCCTCGCCGCGCTGCACGCCTGGACCGACTGACCCCGCCCCCCGGCCGTCCGCCCCCGCCCCGTCGGGCGGCGGACGGGCGGCTTCCGGGCGGCTTCCCGGGGCTGCAGGACCGCTTCGGGGCAGCGAAGAGCCCTGGCATACGGGGGATGCCAGGGCCTGGGATTTCGCACGGCCCCCGCAGGGCCGCTGGTGCCGGAAGTCCGGCGTCGGGTCGGGCTGGTCGAGGGTCAGGCGGCGGTGCGGTGGCGGTCCAGCACCGTGTCCACGCCGTGTTCGGCGGCGAGTCGGCGCAGGTCGTCCAGCTCGGACTGTTCCACCTCGGCCAGGAACTCGTCCCCGGCCTCGATCGCGCGGTGCAGGTCCTGCTCGGCGTTGGCGATGCGCTGCAGGATTCCGGCGGTGAAGGCGTCCATACGGGCCCCCTTACTGTGTCGGACGTGCACGGTCGTGCGCCCCCCGCCCAAGGGTGGTGTGGCCAGCGGAAGCGTCCGATCCGGGCGGTGAAGATCTCCGGTCGGGCGCGGAGACGGCCCTCGGCCGCTCCCGGTGACGCCCCAGCCCCAGGGCCGGCGCGGATGAACGCACGGCGGGTGGGTGCGATCGGCGTGGCGCCAGATCGCGGGTGTGCAGCTGTCCTCCCCAGCCCCCGGGCCGGGAAACCTCCCGGCGCGAGAAAGTTGCCCGGGTCACAGTCCAAGCGGAGTGTTCCCGCCACGAACCGCGGTCGCGTTCCGCGCCCCGCGCGGCGGCCGCGCGCGCCCGGCGCCGGCCGCTCTCCGTGCCCGCGCGGCAGCTTATCGCTGCTTTACCGCAGGACCAGGCAGGATGGAGGCACGTTCGGAGCCGTGCGTCCGCTTCCGGGGCCGGCCTGGAGAAGGGACAAAAACCGTGCGGGTTCTCGTCGTCGAGGACGAGCAGCTGCTCGCCGAGGCAGTCGCCACCGGGCTGCGCCGCGAGGCGATGGCCGTCGACGTGGTGTACGACGGGGAGGCCGCGCTCCAGCGCATCGCGGTCAACGACTACGACGTGGTCGTGCTCGACCGGGACCTGCCGCTGGTCCACGGCGACGACGTCTGCCGCAGCGTCGTCGACCAGGGCCTGGCCACCCGGGTGATCATGCTGACCGCCTCCGGCGACATCAGCGACCGGGTCGAGGGCCTGGAGATCGGTGCGGACGACTACCTTCCGAAGCCGTTCGCCTTCAGCGAACTCGTCGCCCGGGTCCGCGCCCTGGGCCGCCGCGCCACCGTCCCGCTGCCCCCCGTCCTGGAGCGGGCCGGCATCTCGCTCGACCCCGGCCGCCGCGAGGTGATCCGCGACGGGCGCCCCGTCCAGCTCGCCCCCAAGGAGTTCGCCGTCCTGGAGGTCCTGATGCGGGCCGGCGGCGCCGTGGTCTCCGCCGAGCAGCTGCTCGAGAAGGCCTGGGACGAGCACACCGACCCGTTCACCAACGTCGTGCGCGTCACCGTCATGACGCTGCGCCGCAAGCTCGGCGACCCGCCGGTGATCGTCACCGTGCCGGGCTCCGGCTACCGGATCTGACCGGATCCCGGCGGACCTGACCGGACCCCCGCGGACCCGACCGGGCCCGCGGCCCGTCCGGCTCCCGCCCCCCACCACGCGCCCGCCGCGGCGGACGCCCCGAGAGGACCATCATGACCACCCCGCCCCCGGCCGGCGGGCCCTCCGGCGCGCCCGCCGGCGGGCGCGCCGTGCCCAACCGGCCCGTACCGCCCAAGCCGGCCCACCCGCCGCGCGCCCCCCGCCTGCACCACCCCGCCGGCGACACCTACGTCCCCGGCGACGGCATGCTCGCCTGGCTGCCGTTCCGCCCCACCATCCGGATCCGGCTCACCCTGCTCTACGGCGGGATGTTCCTGATGGCCGGCGTGGTGCTGCTGCTGGTGATGTACGTCTTCGTCCGGCAGTCCTTCCACGACACCCGGCTGCCGAGCATCACGCTCCGCTCCGACGTCCCGTGGACGTTCGTCACCCCGGACGGCCAGCAGCTGTCGGCCCAGGGCTTCAACAACTGGATCGAGGCCTACCAGACCAACCAGGCCAACAGCGCGCTCAGCAACCTGCTGCGCAAGTCCCTCACCATGCTGGTCTGCCTCGCCGTGATCGCCTTCGCGGCCGGCTACGCGATGGCCGGCCGGGTGCTGCGCCCGCTCGGCCGGATCACCCGCACCGCCCGCGAGGTGGCCTCCTCCGACCTGCACCGGCGGATCGAGCTGGACGGCCCGGACGACGAGCTCAAGGAGCTGGCCGACACCTTCGACGACATGCTGGAGCGGCTCGACCGCTCCTTCGACTCCCAGCGCCGCTTCGTCGCCAACGCCTCGCACGAACTGCGCACCCCGCTGGCGATCAACCGCACCCTGCTGGAGGTGCAGCTCTCCGACCCGGAGGCCTCGACCGACCTCCAGCAGCTCGGCAAGACCCTGCTGGCCACCAACGAGCGCAGCGAGCAGCTGGTCGAGGGCCTGCTGCTGCTGGCCCGCAGCGACAACGAGCTGACCGACCGCCGCCCGGTGGAGCTGTCCGAGGTGGCCACCCGGGCGCTGGAGCAGACCCGTTCCGAGGCCGCCAAGCGCGAGGTCGACCTGCGCGCCTCGCTGCACCCGGCGCTGGTCGCCGGCAACGGCGTCCTGCTGGAGCGGATCGCGCTCAACCTGCTGCAGAACGCCGTCCGCTACAACGCCCCCGACGGCTGGGTGGAGATCACCACCGGCCCGGTGCCCGGCGGCGGCGAGCTGGTCGTCTCCAACACCGGCCCGGTCGTCCCCGGCTACGAGCTGGAGCACATCTTCGAACCGTTCCGCCGGGTCAAGGGCGCCGACCGGACCCGCAGCGACAAGGGGGTCGGCCTCGGCCTCTCGATCGTCCGCTCGGTGGTCCGGGCCCACAACGGCACCATCGAGGCCACGCCGCGCGCCGGCGGCGGCCTCACCATGCGCGTGCGAATCCCCGGCGCGTAGGCGCCCAGGCAGCCCCGAACCCGTCCCGGCCCCTCCCGGCCCCCTCCCGACCCCGTCCCGGCCCTCCTGAGGGCCGCCGCGGGGTCCCGGGTGGGGGCCGGACTCCGTGCGCCGACCATCCGCAGCCGCCCCCGCCAGGCCCGTCAAGACGACATAAGGCCTGGCGGGGGCGGCTTGTCTTTTCCGGCCCGGGCAACTTACGGTGTCGTAACCTACGCAACCGTAAGTGCGGTCCGTACGTACTCCGGCGTGCCCGTCCAACGCGCCCGTCCCAGCGCGTGCCCGTCCCCCAGGAGCCAGACCCGTGACCATCGCCCCCGTGCAGCGCAGCACCTCGCTCGGTTCGAGCGCCTGGACCGACACGCGGCTCATCCTGGCCCTCGAAGAGGTCGTCGAGCAGGAGCTCAACCGCCACCTGAAGGTCGCCAAGGAGTGGATGCCCCACGAGTTCATCCCGTGGAGCCAGGGCCGCGACTTCGACGGCGTGCTCGGCGGCGAGGCCTGGGAGCTCGGCCAGTCCAAGGTGACCCCGCTCGGCCGGGTCTCGCTGGTGGTCAACCTGCTCACCGAGGACAACCTCCCGAGCTACCACCACGAGATCGCCAGCATGTTCGGCCGCTCGGGCGCCTGGGGGGAGTGGGTGCACCGCTGGACGGCGGAGGAGGGCCGGCACGGGATAGCCATTCGCGACTACCTGCTCACCACCCGGGCCGTCGACCCGGTCGAGCTGGAGCGGGCCCGGATGGTCCACATGTCGGAGGGCTTCGAGTCCGACAACGCGCACAGCATGCTGCAGTCGGTCGCCTACGTGGCCTTCCAGGAGCTCGCCACCCGCATCTCGCACCGCAACACCGGCCACTACGCCGGCGACCCGCTCTGCGACCAGCTGCTGGCGAAGATCGCCAACGACGAGAACCTGCACATGGTCTTCTACCGGAACCTGCTGAAGGCCGCCCTGGAGATCGCCCCCGACCAGGCCATGCGGGCCATCGCCGACGTGGTGACCGACTTCCGGATGCCCGGCCACGGCATCCCCGGCTTCGAGCGGGCCGCCGCCCAGATCGCCCTCGGCGGCGTCTACAACCTGCGCATCCACCACGACGACGTGCTGCAGCCGGTGCTGCGCCACCTCAAGGTCATGGACATCACGGACCTCGGTCCGGAGGGCGCGCGGGCGCAGCAGGAGCTCGGTGTCTTCCTCGACGGGCTGAACGCCCAGGCGGTCAAGTTCGAGGAGCGGCAGGCGGCGCTGCTGGCTCGCCGGGCGGCCCGGCAGGCGGCACAGTAGCTTGGGCGGTTTTTCCACGGTTTGCCCCGGCCGACGGCGAACGTGACCAAGGTCACACCGTGTCGCTCCGCGATCCGGGACAACCCCGGAGCGTGATCATGCTGTCCCTGCCCCCGATCGCCGTCCGTGAGCGGAACGGTGATCGGGGTCGGATCGGAGGATTGACTCCCCGCCCTGGTGGGCAAGGGAATTGGCGGGTACTTCAGGGGCCTTCGCTTACGGAGCGTATTCACCGGGCGGTCGTCCGGGCGCCGCGGCGATGGCCCAGCGTGAGGCCTTCCGCGCCCGAGTGGATCACCCCAACGGACCCCCGGCTGAGTGTCGATTGAGTAACGGGGCTTGAAGTAAGGCAAAATCTCCGCCTCGGGTCGGGCACAAGACCGACCTCCCATGCGTTACGTGCGCTGGAGATACCGCACACACCGCACAACCCGGAGGGGGAGAGCGAAAAATGGCAACGGACTACGACACCCCGCGCAAGACCGACGACGAGCTCAACGAGGACAGCATCGAGGAGCTCAAGGCTCGTCGGAACGACAAGGGCGGCAGCTCTGTCGACGTCGACGAGTTCGAGGCGGCCGAGGGCATGGAGCTCCCCGGCGCGGACCTCTCGAACGAGGAACTCTCCGTCCGGGTCCTTCCCCGGCAGGCGGACGAGTTCACCTGCATGAGCTGCTTCCTGGTGCACCACCGCAGCCAGCTGTACAGCGAGAAGAACGGCAACCCGATCTGCCGGGACTGCGGCGCCTGAGGACCAGGGCGGCCATGACTCGGGCCTCGCGGTTTCCGCGGGACCGGTACTACGCCCCTTCCGGCCCCGGGCAGCGGGGCCGGACGGCAGCTCCGGCGGCCGCCACGGCGGTCGCACCAGTCATACGGTCATACGGAGAGGCGTCGTGTGAAGACGCAGAGGGACGGTGCCGCACAGGCGGTACCGTCCCTCTCCGTTTGCCCGGACCGTCCCCGGTCCCGTTCCCGCTTCCCGTCCCGCGTCCGGTTCCGTCCGGGCGGGCTCGGGCGCGCGCTCAGGCGCGGGCGCCCCGGCGGGCCTCGTCCAGGGCCTCGGCCAGCTTCATCGGCGACCGGGTCGAGAGATAGAGGTACGGCGTCGGGTCGGTCGGGTCGTCCACCTCGACCCGCAGCGCCGTCGGGACGTAGCTGCGCAGCAGCATGAAGGCCCGCGGGTCGGCCTTCGGCCCCCGCCAGGCCGCGGCCTCCGCCGGGCTCAGCGGGTGCGCGGCCCCGAGGGCGTCCACCGGGATCCGGGCCGGGCCGGCCACCAGCGAACCCTGGACCACCCGGATCCGGGCCGAGCCGTAACTGCTGATCGCGGCGGCGCCGGCGGCGATCCCGACCACCAGCCCGACCAGGGCGCCCAGCGCGCTGGCACGCAGCAGGATCAGGGCGAGCGTGAGGCCGATCATGACCGGGAACAGCCACCAGGAGCGCGGCACGGTGAGGCGTTCGTCGTACATGCCCTCCATTGTGGGCGCCGTTACACCCGGCCCGGGACGCAACCCCCGCCCGCGGGCCGACTACCGGTCGGTAGGCTGGGGCGCCGTGACCGGTTCGACAGCCCCCACGGCCCCCACGGCCCCCACCGCCCGCACGGCCCTGCCGCCGTCGCCCACCACGTCGCCCACCACGCCGCCGCCGGAGGCCGTCCTCCCGCCGCGCGCCCCGCAGGCCCCCGCCCCCGGCACCCGGCTCGGCTCGCACTACGAGCACTGCTTCGGCTGCGGCCCGCAGCACCCCGGCGGCCTGGGCATCGACGCGGTGGCCGGCGAGGGTCTCGACGTCACCGCCGAGTTCACCGTCCGGGAGGCCCACCAGGGCGGCCCCGGCCTGGCCCACGGCGGCCTGCTGACCACGGCCATGGACGAGATCCTCGGCTCGCTCAACTGGCTGCTGCACGCCCCGGGCGTCACCGGCCGGCTGGAGACCGACTTCCTCTCCCCGGTCCCGGTGGACTCCGTGCTGCACCTGCGCGCCTGGGTCACCGGAGTGCACGGCCGAAAGGTCTACGGCGCCGCCGAGGCGAGGATCGGCGGCCCCGAGGGACCGCTCGCGGTGCGCGCACAGGCACTCTTCATCCAGGTGAAGCTGGAACACTTCACCAAGCACGGTCGTCCCGAGGACATCGAGAAGGTCCTCGACGACCCCGACCTGATGCAGCGTGCCCGAACCTTTGAGGTGAACCCTTGAGCAGCACCCCCCGCGAGCCCCTCGACGTCCTGATCCGGCGGATCGACCCCGAGCTGCCGCTGCCCGCCTACGCGCAGCCCGGCGACGCGGGCGCCGACCTGCGGACCACCGTCGACGCCGAACTGGCCCCCGGCGAGCGGGTCGTGCTGCCCACCGGCATCGCCATCGCGCTGCCCGACGGCTACGCCGCGTTCGTCCACCCCCGGTCCGGGCTGGCAGCTCGTTGCGGAGTTGCTCTGGTGAACGCCCCAGGGACGGTCGATGCCGGGTACCGTGGAGAGATCAAGGTGATCGTCGTCAATCTGGACCCGCGTGAGGGCGTCAGCTTCCGCCGAGGGGACCGGATCGCCCAGCTGGTCATCCAGCAGGTCGAGAAGGCCCGCTTCCACGAGGTGGCCGAGCTGCCGGGGTCGGCACGCGCCGAGGGCGGGTTCGGGTCGACCGGCGGCCACGCCGCGGTCTAGGCTGCCCGCGGCCTCGCAGGAAGCCGAGCAGGTATTCGCATCGGTCTTGGACCGGGAAGGACAGTGACCGTGTTCCGTCGTCGCCAGAAGAGCGAGGACGCTGTCGAGCAGCTCGCCGACGACGCCATCAGCGCCGACGAGACGGCCGATGACGTCGAAGGTTCCGCCGAGAGCGAGAACGTGACCGACCTGGACCCGGCCGAGCGGGTCGGCCTGCCGCCGGCCCCGCGTCCGGACGGGCCGTGGGACCACTCCGAGCTGGAGAACCCCGAAGAGGGCCGGGTGGACCTCGGGGGTCTGCTGGTCCCGGGCGTCGAGGGCATGGAGCTCCGGGTCGAGGTGGCGGGCGACGCGATCGTGGCCGCCACGCTGGTCCTCGGCAACAGCGCCGTCCAGCTGCAGGCCTTCGCGGCCCCCAAGTCCGAGGGCATCTGGGGCGAGGTCCGCGAGGAGATCGCCAACGGCATCACCTCGCAGGGCGGCGTGGTCGAGGAGGAGGAGGGCCCGCTGGGCTGGCACCTCCGCGCCCAGGTCCCGGTCCAGCTGCCGGACGGCACGCAGGGTGTCCAGCTGGTGCGCTTCGTCGGCTGCGACGGCCCGCGCTGGTTCCTCCGCGGCGTGATCTCCGGCCAGGCCGCCGTCCAGCCCGAGATGGGCGGGATCCTGGAGCAGGTCTTCCGGCAGACGGTCGTCGTCCGCGGCGACAGCCCGATGGCGCCCCGCGACCCGATCGTCCTGAAGCTCCCCGAGGACGCGCAGATGGTCGCCGACGGCGGCGGCGCGGTCGCGGCCGCCGGCGAGGGCGAGAACCGCTTCGGCAGCGCCGCGCTGGACCCGTTCGCCCGCGGCCCGGAGATCACCGAGGTCCGCTGAGCACTCACCCGAGTCGCACCGATCGCCCCCGCCCGGACCCCGGGCGGGGGCGATTTGCATGTGGCGGCCCGGTCCCCGTACAGTTCCGGAGTCGCCGCGAGAGAGCGGGGGCAAGCGGAAAGCCGAGTCGGTTGAGTGAAGCTCCGGAAAACGGAGTGGAAAACAGCTGGTAAGGTTGAAGCACGAAAGAACGAAGCGCCCGGAGGGCCGGTGTGAAAGCCGCCTGAAGGAAGCGTCCGTTCCTTGAGAACTCAACAGCGTGCCAAAAGTCAACGC